>JAQGLQ010000054.1 GCA_028292785.1 Noviherbaspirillum sp.
GATCAGCGCCCTGTCCCCTTCCAGCCGGAAGCCGGCCAGCCATCCCGTATAAGCTCCGAAAAATTTCCGCAGGTGATGCGGCATGCCTGTAACGAGCCGCGTCGACAGCGGGTCGGCCAGCCTGATCAGGTACGGCGTCAGCAAGGTGGTAATGGCAGACACCGCGACCACGATGGGATAGAGAAATTCGCTGGTGACCTTGAGAGCCAAGCCGAGCGAAGCGATGATGAAAGAGAACTCGCCGATCTGCGCGAGACTCATCCCGACACGCATCGAAGTGCGTCCGTCATGGCCGGCAAGAAACGTTCCAAGGCTGCAGGTAAGCACCTTGCCGATCACGACGGCCAGGGTGATGAGCGCGATCGGCAGCGCGTAATCGACCAGCACGCGCGGATCGAACAGCAGGCCGATCGCGACGAAGAAGATGGCGCTGAACATGTTGCGCACCGGTTCGATCAGACGCTCGATCCAGTGCAACTGACGCGCTTCCGCCATGATGGCGCCGATCATGAAAGCGCCCAGCGCAATGCTGTAATCCAGCTTCACCACCAGCAGGCAAAAGCCGAAACACAGGCCGAGCACCGTGATCAGCATCATTTCGCTGCTTTCGAAGCGCGCCACGTAAGCCAGCAGGCGCGGCACCATCAAGAGGCCCAGCACCAGCGCGACGATCATGAACAGTGACAGCTTGCCGACCGTCGCGAACACATCGCCGGCGTCGACCGCGCCGGTCATGGCGATTCCTGACAGCAGGGCGATCATGCCGATAGCCAGTATGTCCTCGACGATCAGGATGCCGAACACCAGTTGCGCGAAGCGTTCGCGCTTCATCCCGAGTTCATCGAGCGCCTTGACGATGATGGTGGTCGAGGAAATCGCGAGCATGGCGCCGAGAAATAGCGAATCCATCGGCTTCCATCCGAAGAACAGGCCGATTTCGTAGCCTAGCCAGATCATCAGTACGATCTCCGACAGCGCGGCGACGAAAGCCGTGGCGCCCACCTTGCCCAGCTTCCTCAAGCTGAATTCCAGCCCGAGCGAAAACATCAGGAACACCACGCCGAGTTCGGCGAGGATCTGGATCGTATGCTGATCCTCGATCAACTGGAACGGCGGGGTATGCGGCCCGATGATGACGCCAGCCACGATGTAACCGAGCACCACCGGCTGCCGCAGGCGGTGAAACAGGATGGCGACCACGCCCGCCATCAGCATGATCACGGCGAGATCCTGGATGAAGCTTGCTGCGTGCATGCGAGGAAGTCGTGTCGAAGAATGAAGGGCCGGACCGGCGCAGCCGGGTTGAAGTTGCGCAGGAATAATACTACGGGGAGGTTGTCCGGCCGATTGAATGTCGCGATGTCCGTGCGCAAAGCGCGGCGACGCATCTAAGAGCCTGTTCGGGATCTTTTCGGCATGCGCGTTCGAGCGAGAAGGGATGCAGTGCAAGGCGCGGCGCGCCGCACAGGGTGGACCCCTGTGCAAGCGACGCAACGCCGCAATGCCCTTGCAGGGCGCGCATTGGCTTGCAAGCCAATGCCGTTGCGCAGGCGTGGGGCCATGCCCCACGAAATCCCTGCTCCACCCCTTCTCGCTCGAACCCTTCGGGCAGCCCCGGAAAGATACCGAACAGGCTCTAAGATGTGAGCGCCGAAAAAGAGTTCGCGATACTTTTCCCGTACTTTTTGCGGCGGCGGTCCGTCAGTCAAAGCAGCGAGCCGAGCATGCGCCGCGCGCTTTCCAGTTCCGGCAGGAGCGTCCCGATCATCTTGTCGAGCGAATATCGCGAAGCCGCCGCCACCAGGCTCATCGAGGCGACGGTACGGCCGCCCGCGTCACGGATCGGCACCGCGATCGACCGCAAACCGAGTTCCAGTTCTTCATTGCTGACTGCATATCCCTGGTTGCGCACTTCTTCCAGCAGGGACATCAGCACCGCGAGATCGGTGCGCGTATGCGGCGTGAGGCGATGACGTCCCATGCGCTTGAGCAGCCGTTCGGCCTCCTGTTCGGGCAACGCGGCCAGCAGCACCCTCCCGGTCGCCGCGCAATATGCGGGCAGGCGCGAACCCAGGCCGAGTCCGTTCGACAGGCTGCGGCGGGTGGCGGCGCGCGCCACGAACACCGCATCGGTGCCGTCGAGCACCGCCAGCGAACTCGATTCGCGCGTGCGCTCGCTGGTGGCCTCGAGAATCGGCTGAACCAGCTTGGGCATCGGGGTGGAGGTGACATACGCATGTCCGAGCCGCAACACGCGGGGCGCAAGCCTGAAATACCGGCCCTCCGCCTCGACATAGCCAAGCCGCTGCAGCGTCAGCAGGGAACGTCGCGCCGACGCCCGCGTATGGCCTGTGATATCGGCCGCTTCCGTCAGCGTCAACGCTCCGTTGCGGATGCCGAACGCCTCGATGATGGCCAGGCCTTTTTCGAGGCCGGCCACATACTCCTTATCTTCGCTGGTGCGCGTATCAGTGCCCGTTCCCGTCATGAAAAACTCCGTGGCTTTCCCGTTGAGTCGCCTAAAATTCGGCCAACACCGTTCGATATGCGAACATTTTATTCGAAATCTTGACGGAAAATCCAGTGCGAACTAACGTTTATGCTGAGCTTGCATGTTTCGCCATCGCGGGCCTGCTCCCCGCTGGTACCGTGCGCTCCGAATCACTTTCCGAGACGCCCAAACATAACAAGGATATTCAATGAGACAACGTCTTCTTTCATCCCTCGTAGTGGCCGGCCTCATGACCGGCGCGCCTACGCTGGCCCTGGCCCAAGGCGCGGCCAGCTTTCCGAACAAGCCGATCAATATCATCGTTCCCTTCCCCGCCGGCGGCACGGCGGACGTCCTGCCGCGCATCGTCGGCCAGAAGCTGAGCGAAAAATGGGGCCAGCCGGTCATCATCGAGAACCGCTCGGGCGCCGGCGGCAATATCGGCGCCCAGGCCGTCGCCAAGGCCGCGCCCGATGGCTATACGCTGCTGGCCACGCCGCCGGCGCCACTATCCATCAACCAGAACCTGTACAAGAACCTCGGCTACGAGCCGGAGCGCTTCGTCCCGATCACGGTGCTGGCGGCGGTGCCGAACGTGCTGGCGGTGCGCAGTACCCTGCCGGTGTCGAACGTCAAGGAATTCATCGCCTACGCCAAGAAGGAAAACGGCAATGTGACGGCGGCCACCCAGGGCAACGGCACCACCTCGCATCTGACCGCCACCATGTTTTCCACCCAGGCAGGCGTGAAATTCACTTTCGTTCCCTACAAGGGCACGGCGCCCGCGCTGGGCGACCTGATGGGCGGACAGGTGGATGCGTTCTTCGACAACATCAGTTCCAGCTATCGCCAACATGAAGCCGGCAAGGTGAAGATTCTGGCGGTCGCCAGCTCCACCCGCAGCCCGCTGCTGCCGAACGTGCCGACCATCGCCGAAACCGGCCTGCCGCAATTCAATTCCTCCACCTGGTTCGCGGTGGTCGCGCCTCCGGGCACGCCCGACGATGTCGCGCAGAAACTCAATAGCGCCATCGTCGAAGTGCTGAATATGAAGGACGTCAGGCAGAAATTCCTCGACCAGGGCGCGGAAGTCGTCGGCAATACGCCGAAGCAGATGAATGAATTCGTGGCGAACGAGCGCACCCGCTGGAAGAAAGTGATCGACAGCGCCGGCGTCACAATGAACTAAACCGGAACAACAGGAACAAGGCATGGAAAGCAAACTCAACGATACGCGCAGCTGGGAACCCGGCCTGACCCGGGTCCCCTACTGGATCTATAACGACGACGCCGTCTACCGCGAAGAGCAGCAGCGCGTTTTTCAGGGTCCGACCTGGAACTATCTCTGCCTAGAGGCCGAGATCCCCGAACCCGGCGACTATCGCACCACCTTCGTCGGCGACGTGCCGGTGATCGTCGTGCGCGATGAGGAAGGCGAACTGCAGGCGTTCGAGAACCGTTGCGCGCACCGCGGCGCGCTGATCGCACTGAAGGATGGCGGCAAGGCCAGGGATTTCAGCTGCGTGTATCACGCCTGGCGCTATGACCTGCAGGGCAATTTGAAGGGCGTGGCGTTTGAACAGGGGGTCAACGGCAAGGGCGGGATGCCGCCCGAATTCCGCAAGGAAGAACATGGTCCGCGCAAGCTGCGCACCACCACTGCGGCCGGCCTGGTGTTCGGCAGCTTCGACGAGGACGTGCCGTCGATCGAGGAATATCTCGGCGACGAAGTGATGGCCCGCATCGAGCGCGTGCTGTCCAAGCCGGTGGAAGTGATCGGCCGCTTCAAGCAGACCATCCCGAACAACTGGAAGCTCTACATGGAGAACGTGAAGGACTCGTATCATGCGAGCCTGCTGCACGTGTTCTTCACCACGTTCAAGCTCAACCGCCTGTCGCAGAAAGGCGGCGTGATCCTGAGCGAGAACGGCGCGCATCACGTGAGTTGGTCCAAGGTCGATCACAAGCCGCAGGAAAGCAAGGAATACAGCTCGGAGAAACTGCGTTCGGACAAGGAAGGCTATGAACTGGCCGACCCCACCATGCTCGACGGCTGCGACGAGTTCGGCGACGGCGTGTCGCTGCAGATCCTGTCGGTATTCCCCGGCTTCGTGCTGGCGCAGATCTCGAACACGCTGGCGATACGCCAGATCTTGCCGGCCGGGCGCGAGAAGACCGTGCTCAACTGGGTCTATTTCGGATTCACCGATGACACGCCGGAACTGCGCCGCATGCGGCTCAAGCAATTGAACCTGACCGGGCCGGCCGGCTTCGTATCGATGGAAGACGGTGCGGTAGGCGGCTTCGTGCAGCGCGGCATCGCCGGCGCCCAGAACGAACAGGCCATCCTGGAAATGGGCGGTTCGAGCATCGAAACGCAGGATAACCGCACCACCGAAGCGTCGGTGCGCGGCTTTTGGAACGCTTATCGCGGCTACATGGAGATTTAAGAAGATGAGCGTCTTTACACAAGAGCGGCTGATCGCCCTCAACGCCGCCTATGCGCGCTGCATCGACAACGACGCGCTGGAACAGTGGCCGGATTTCTTCCTCGAGCGCTGCCTGTACCTGATCACCTCCGCCGACAACCATGCGGCCGGCATGCAGTCCGGCATCGTCTATGCCGATACGCGCGCCATGCTGCGGGACCGCGTGCTGGCGCTGCGCGACGCCAATGTCTATGAAGAGCAGCGCTACCGCCACATCATCGGCGCACCCTTCATCCTCGAGCAAGCCGCCGACAGCGTCACGGTCGAAAGTCCGTACATGGTCGCGCGCACCATGCGCGACGGCAGCATGCAGCTGTTCGCGACCGGCCGTTACCTCGACCGCATCGTCAGCGATGCCGATGGATCGCTGAAGTTCGCCGAGCGCCTGGCGATCAACGACAGCAACGATATCGATACCCTGCTGGTCATTCCGCTATGACCGCCTCCTCCGCAAAGCGGATCGCGATCGCGGTCGGCGAACCCAACGGCATCGGCCCTGAAATCGCGGTGAAAGCCGCCGTGGAAATGCATGGCAACGGAGTCGAGCTGGTGCTGGTCGGCGACGCTTTCGTGCTGCATCACTATGCCGAGCGTCACGCGCCGGGACGCGAACTGGTGAAGTTCGACCCGGTCGCCAAGGCGGATCCATCGACCCTGCCCTTCGTCGATGTGTTGTCGCTGCCGACCAATGCCTTCACGCCCGGCGAGATACGCGCCGAAGCCGGCACGGCCACCGTCGCCTACGTGCGCGCGGCGGTCGAACTGGCCCAGCGCGGCGCGGTCGACGCGGTGATCGGCTGTCCGCAATCGGAAACCGCGATCAATCGCGCCGGCATCAGGTTTTCCGGCTATCCCGGCCTGATCGCGCAATTGACCGATACACCGGAAGACCGGGTGTTCATGCTGCTGGTGTCGCCGCAGCTGAAGATCGGTCATGTGACGCTGCACGAAGGCATACACAGCGCGCTCGGCCGCATCACGACGGAACTGGTGGTCGCTGCCGCCAAGGCCGTGATCGAAGCCACCAAAACGCTGGGCATCGCCGCGCCGCGCCTTGGCGTGTTCGGCATCAATCCGCACGCCGGCGAGGATGGCCTGTTCGGCGACGAAGACCTGAAGATCAACGTGCCGGCGGTCGCCCGCCTGCGCGAAATGGGTTATCAGGTCGACGGTCCGGTAGGCGCCGACATCATGCTGTCGCAACGCAAGCACGATGTATATCTCGCGATGTATCACGACCAGGGGCACATCCCGATCAAGCTGCTGAGCCCGCTCGATGCCAGCGCCCTCTCGATCGGCTCCGGCATCGTGTTCAGCAGTGTCGGCCATGGCTGCGCCTTTGACATCGCCGGACGCGGCGTGGCCGATCCGAAAGCCATCCTGCGCACCATCCGCATGCTCGCCGCTCTGGCGTGACAAGAATAGAATCGACCATGCCGCACAACATCCAGATCAAAGACCACGACATCGCGTTCTCCTGCGAGCCGAACATCACGGTGCTGGACGCCGCCCTGAACGCTGGATATGACATTCCCTATTCCTGCCGCACCGGCATCTGCGGCAGTTGCCGCGGACAGATCGTTGCCGGCGATATCAAGGGCGGCACCGGCAGCGGGCTATCCGAAGAGGAAAGGCGCGACGGCCATGTGCTGCTATGCCAGGCGAGGCCCTGCTCCGACCTCACCGTCGCCGTGCGCGAAGTGCACAAGCTCGACAGGAGCGCGATCAAGACGATCAACGCCAAGGTGTACCGCCTGACGCGCGCCGCGCACGACGTCACGATTCTCCATCTGCGCTTCCCGGCCGGCGTCAAGGTGAAGTTCAAGGCCGGCCAGTACCTGAGCGTCAAGCTCGACGACGGCAGCTATCGCCATTTCTCGATGGCCAATCCGCCGCATCAGAACGATGGCGTGGAACTGCATATCCGTCACGTGCCCGGCGGCCGTTTCTCGGCGCAGGTCGCCGAGCGTCTCGCCGTCGGCGATATGCTCGAAGTGTCGCTGCCCTACGGCGACTTCTACCTGCGCGAGGAAAGGGACGCGCCGATAGTACTGCTGGCCGGCGGCACCGGCTTCGCGCCGATCAAGTCGCTGGTCGAGGATGCGATCAAGCGCAAGCAGACGCGCAGCATGGTGCTGTACTGGGGTGCGCGCAGGCAGGAAGACCTGTACAAGCTCGACCTGCCGCAAAAATGGGCAACGCAGCTGCCCTGGTTCAGGTTCATTCCGGTGCTGTCGGAGGCCGGACCGGCCGACGGTTGGGAAGGACGCACCGGCTTCGTCCATCAGGCGGTGATGGACGATTTCGGCAGCCTTGCGGATCTGGAAGTGTATGCCTGCGGAGCGCCGGCGATGATCAATGCGGCACGCCAGGGTTTCGTGAATGAGCGCAGCCTGGATCGCGACGCGTTTTATTGCGATGCGTTCGCGCCTTCGGCGGCAGCGGGGCCGGATACGGCACCTCTTGCGGCGGGTTGAAACCGGCGTCGGTGCGGGTTTTCCGCCGGCCGGAGGGGGAGCTTCACGGCGCTTATGGCAAAGCCGAAACCACGGCCTCGAAATGCCCTGCCTGATCGAAGATCACCACGTCGTTTTTTCCATCTCCAACGACGGCTGTCCGGACAGGATGGCCGTTTTCGTTGGCGGCGACAAACGTCACCCTCATGTCGGAACGAAATTCTCGGTTGATCATTCTGATCAATTCTTGAATGGCGGTGGTATTGGCATGTAGCTCATGCTTGTCGCTCATTGCCTCGTCGGGATATGTTTCGACCAGCCATTTTTTCACCTCGGCCGCTTTGTCGGCATGTTCCGAAAGCTCCCCGGTAGCCAATTGCAAAAGCGAAATGATCAGGCAGTTGTTGTTGTGGCCGCCATTTGGCACGACCTGACAACCGTTCGCCGCAAACCATTGCTTCAGCTTGCCATTCAATTCGCGTGTTTTATTTAAAAGATCGGCGTAGTTGCTGCTCGCAATTGCATTTGTTTCAGCCTTTTGGGTCGCATCGTTCCTTTGGGTCGTAGCCTTCCGTATGCGGCCAGGCGAATCCTGCAGACGCGCCAGTTGATCTTCATTCAGGAGCTGTGAACCGTTATCCCTGGTGAATGCGCTTATCTTGTCGTGGACAAGGCTTGCCCTGCTTTGCGCGATCGCCTCTTCAATGGCTTCCTCATCCGCCCTTCGGATAGTTTCCGGATCGCCGGACGCATAAGCATCATTTTGCTTATCAGTCAGCCACTCCTTCGGAATGTAATCAGGTACTTTCGATACATCCGTCTCGCGGGTCGGCAAGCTGGATGGGCTGGTTGAAACGGGATCAAGCGGTTGGGGCATGAAATCGGCTTTTCAGGATCGACGGTACTGAATTAGTAGCGGGAGATACGGCCTGCGTTCATCCGGAAGGCAATTATTAATGTACTAGGCGACCTTGTCCCATGATTTGAGACGCCGGCGAAAGAAACCCCCGCGGCGTGTTTAGTGCTGATGCCGCGCCAGGCTCGCCACCACCGCAATCACTTCGGTCGGATCGACCGGCTTCGGCAAATGCATGTTGTATCCCGCCAGCAGCGCGTTCTTGCGATCCTCGGCCCGGGCAAGCGCGGTGACCGCCGCGGCGGGCAGCGCAGCGAGTTGGTTGCTTCTTTCGAATTCGCGGAGCGCGCCGATCAGCACATAACCGTCTTCCTGCGGCATGCCGATATCGCTGATCAGCACCGAGGGCCGCGCGCGCGTCAACTTGTCAAGCGCGGCGCGAACCGAAAGCGCGATGTCGACGATAGCGCCGGCATCGGAAAGGATAGTCCGCATCAGCTCCAGCGTGTCGCGCTCGTCGTCGACCACCAGGACCGAAATGCCGTCGAGCCGGGGCAGCGGCGTCGCCGGCGCGGCGCTCACCGGACTCGGGCGCATGTCCGCCCCCGCCTCTTCCGAAGATTCCTGCTGCACCGCGCTTACCGGCAGCTGGACCGCGAAGGCCGCTCCCTGCCCCACACCGGCGCTCGCGGCGCGTATGCGGCCGCCATGCAGCTCGACCAGGCTCTTGACGATAGCCAGGCCAAGACCGAGGCCGCCGTACTCGCGCGTGATCGATCCGTCAGCCTGCCGGAA
>JAQGLQ010000082.1 GCA_028292785.1 Noviherbaspirillum sp.
GCGAACGTTAGTCGCCTTGACATTCGACGGACAAAGAAAAAAGCCCGCGCTGTTCGCACAGTGCGGGCAAATACTTCCTGGGAGGCCTTAAGGGACCGCTTTGATTTTATCCGCCAGCATTTCGCCCCCCTTGCGTTTCCGCAACATCCATGTATTTTGTCACCAAGGGATCTGACAGTCTCCTGGAAAATAGTCGATCAAGGCAGCGAACTTTCGCATCATCAACTGATACGGGTTTGGCACCGCCGTCTGTTCAGCGCCTCAATCGGGAGCGTCGCCCTTCTCATCGTCCGCAAGATTTTCGATGATCGCCAACAAGCCCTCCCGCATGGTCGTCACCGCGCTCTGCGGCAGGCCTTTCAATGCGGTTTCATTGACCTCGACCGCCAGTGGAACGAGTTTCTTTTCCAGGGCTCTGCCCTTGGCAGTGAGATAGATGTAAATATTCTTCTGATTCTCCGGAATCTTTTTGCGAACGATGTATTTCGCCTCTTCCATGCCCTTGATCGCGGCGAAGGTAGTCGGCGCCATCACTCCGGCCCGTTCGCTCAGCTCCGTCTGGTTCAGGCCATCACTCTCCCAGAGTATGCGAAGAAACAGCCAATGCCCCATGGCCACGTCATGCGCCTCCAGACGCCGTTGCAAAGCGCGCACCGTCGCGCGCGATGCATCGCGAATCAAATGTGCCATACGGTCGTCGGGCGCTTCTTCGCGCCAACGATGAAGAACTTTTTTTGTACTGATTGTCATGTCGTCGTCTACAGGTCACCAATCCGTAAAGGCGAGATTATGCATGCATCCGCAGCTAACCTGTCTCCTGGTTCGCCGATCATCGGATCATATTATCTCGCGGCGGAAAGGACCTTACCTATGGCGTTGAGCCCTATCCGCCGATAAAATGGCGCCAGCCGCTAATAATCGATAGCCCGACCTGCGACCCGATCTCAGCCAGGCGCACCGATTCGGTAAGAAAAAGCAACTATAACCATCGGAGACGCAGGCCGCTCTTGCGGCTGCAGTCCCGATCACTGGAGAACACCATGAAACACAAACCAGATACGGCAGTGCGCCCTGCACGACGCAACGCAGGAGCTAAACTGCTCGGCTTGGGCCTGGCCGCCGCGACGGTCTTCCTGGGAGCAACGCCCCTGGCTCTCGCACAGGACGCTTATCCTTCCAAGCCCATCAAGATCATCGTGCCATTCCCGCCAGGCGGATCGTCCGATGCGGTAGTACGCCTGGTGGCCCAGCGCTTGCAGGACACCTTGAAGCAGCCGGTCATCGTTGAGAATCGTGCCGGCGCCAATGGCTCCCTCGGCATCACCATCGCTGCCAAAAGTGAGCCCGACGGATATACGGCGCTGTTTACGGACCGGGGCTCCCTCAGCATCAATCCGCACCTGTACAAGAAGCTCGGATACGACCCGCTCAAGGACTTGCGGCATGTCGGAATCGTGGTCTGGGCGCCCTATGTGCTGGTCGCGCATTCGAGCTTTCCCGCCAGCAATGTGAGCGAACTGGTCAGTTATGCCAAGAAGAACCCGGGCAAGGTGAATTACGCCAGCTTTGGTAACGGCAGCATGGCGCAGATGGGAATGGAATCGTTCAATGAACGTTTCGGAATCGATACCGTGCATATCCCTTATAAGGGCGGCGGCCCGGCTGCAGCGGCGGCCATGGCCGGCGAGGTGGAACTTACGCTGGCAACAATCGGCGTCGCGGCGGGCAACATCAAGGCCGGACGGTTGAAAGCGTTGGCGATCAGCGGCAATGAGCGCTCTCCTCAGTTGCCGCAAGTGCCGACGATCGTTCAATCCGGCGGCGGCGTCGACACCATCCCTTCGGTGTTTTTCGGCTTCTCGTTCCCCGCGCGCACACCCGACGCGGTTGCAAACAAATTCGCCGCCGAGGTAAAACGGATCGTTGCGATGCCTGATATTTCCGAAAAACTGATCAGTCAGGGTTATGTCATCGGCAAAATGTCGCCTCAAGACATGGCCGAGACGATCACGAGGGATGTGGCCGAATTCGGCAAGCTCGCCAAGAAACTGCGCATCGAGCAGGAATAATCCATCTCGGGCCGCCTCGCATGGCGGCCGCGGACAACGCAGCATGATGCCGCGTTGTCCGTATTCCCAAAGCAATGACCGGCCTCTGCAGTCGCAGCGACCTACCAAGTCTCACAAGGAGAACAAAAATGACAATTACCCGCCCCAATCCGGAGCTGGTGGATCGGCTCGTGGTAGCTAATCGCATTCTTTATGATCAGGGCGTGGTCGATGGCATGGGACATGTGAGTGTGCGCCATAACAGCGAGCCCGGGGTATTTCTGCTTTCGTGCAATCGTGCGCCCGGCATGGTGGTGCGTGACGATATCGTCTGCTATGACTACGACGGCAATGCGGTCTCCGACACCAATGAACGACCGTATCTGGAGCGCTTCATTCATGGAGAAATCTATCGCGCGCGTCCTGACGTCATCGCCGTCGTCCATAGCCATTCGCCCAGCATCATCCCCTTCGGGGCGACCAGAACCACCCTGCGCCCGATCTACCACATGGCCGGATTTCTCGGCTGCGGCTGCGCGCATTTCGACATTCGCAAAAGCGCGGGGAATACCGATATGCTGATTCGCAGCTCAGAGCTTGGCAAAACACTGGCCCAATCCCTCGGTGACAGCGCGCTCGTGCTCATGCGCGGCCACGGATCGACCGTCGTGGGTACGTCGCTCGAGCAGGCGGTATTTCGTGCCATTTATGCCGAGATCAACGCAAAATTACAGGCACAGGCCCAGAACATGGGAGAGGTGTATTACCTCAACGATGAAGAAGCAAAACTTGCGTCGGACACTAATGATGGACAGATTCAGCGTTCCTGGAATTTCTGGAAAAGCCGTATTGGTCCGATAGGCGCATGAGATAACTTAAGTCGTTGCCTCGCAGGCCAGCTATGTGAAACTAGCTGCCTCGAGATTTGGTCCCCGAGCCTTGAAATATTGTGGATAAGCTCCCTCACGGGAATGCAAGGGAAACCGTCACAAAAGCTGTGTATGTCCGAGATAGGTGACTATCTGCGCAGCATCCCATTTCACGCCTACTGTAGGCTCAAAATAACCCTTCTGTACATAGTCGTTCCAAATCGTTCTGACCCTGGTCTGATTGAGCACGGGTGTCATGCTGGCGGCGGAATTAAGCAACGCAGCTGAAATATGACGTGCAAGTGCGGTCACGTCCCCGCCCCCCGAGGAGAGCACTTGTAATAGCGTCTTGTCACCCATGCTACCGAATGGTCCGGAGCGAAAACCGGTGGCGGTAGAATGAAACAAGGTAGCGCTGTACCCCTTGGTTTTCGAAGTAGGCTGGTACGGAGAGGTCCATGCACTGTAATGTTGTGTTTGTTTCCAATAGCCCGGAGTGCGACCAGTGCAAGTGGTGGGCTTGCCATGGAGGCTTGCATTTGCCGACATGAAGCCGGATGCCGTTTTACACGTAAGATTGCCAGTGCCGCCCAGCGCCCGGCGGCTTACCAGCGTCATAAGCACCGGAGCAGCGATTCCCCCCTGGATAATTCGGCGGCGGCGCCCCTGCAGCAACTCTTCAGCGGGTTGCGCGTGTTGGGATGGGACATTCTCATCAGGAAGCATTTCATCGCTTTTAGACATGGCCTCGCCCTCTATTCAATTCCAAATTCACACCTGCCGTTCCACTAGGAATTAAGGGAACAATAAATTCAAGCGGAACTTGCCCTAAGCTGCGCATTTCTATTAAGTAACCAACTGCGCACTTGCTTAAGATGATATTCCATTTAAGCGCACACCATAAATCAATGTAGCACAAGAATTTCAAGAATTAACATCTCATAAAATCACTTAGATTCCGCAATTCATTGAAATTTTTAAATAAGACCTTGTTGCTGGGAGCGACC
>JAQGLQ010000089.1 GCA_028292785.1 Noviherbaspirillum sp.
ACTGGCATGGCGGCAGGCTGATATTGTGCACGACGAGCAGCCTGATCTGCGCTTCCGGCGAGCGGGCGTCGAAGTTGGGCGATGGCTCGCGCACGACCCCGGCGCACCATCCGTCATCGCCGACCCGGAACGAATTTGGCGGAGTGCGGTTCATCAGTCCGGCTCATGAATGGAAAGCCGCTGCATGCGATAGCGTAGCTGGCGGAAACTGATTCCCAGCAGTTCTGCCGCCTGGGTCCGGTTGAAATGGGTTTTCGCAAGTGCGCGTCGAATGATTTCGCGCTCCACGTTGTCGAGATAGTCCGGCAGAGAACTTGGCAGCTCCGTGCCAGCCGCGTCAGGCAAGGAACGTGGCGTCGCGGCGGCGGTTGCCGGAACCGCCTCCGCGCTTGCGCCGGCGGCTGCAACTGCGGTATCCCGCAACGAACGCGAGGCATCTCCGGCCGGGGCGTTGACCGCTTTCAGGGCCAGGTCGCTTACCTCGATGACGCCGTCATTGGCGAAGGCGAGCGCACGCTCGAGTATATTTTCCAGTTCACGCACATTACCTGGAAACGCATAGGACCGAAGGGCGTCCATCGCCGCCGGAGACAGAATGGCCGTCGAGCCGGACGGCATGAGGCGCGCGAGAATCGACTCGGCCAACAGGCCTATATCATCCATCCGCTCGCGCAGCGGCGGCAGTCGCAATTCGATCACATTGAGCCGGTAGTAGAGATCCTGCCGGAACTTGCCCTTTTCGACGCAATCGGCCAGATTCTGATGAGTGGCGCTGATCAGCCGCACGTCGACCGGTTCCTCGGCCGTGGCCCCCACCTTGCGCACCCGCCGCTCCTGTATCGCGCGCAACAGTTTCACCTGCATGGCCAGCGGCAGATCCGCGACTTCGTCGAGCATCAAGGTACCGCCGTTCGCCGCCTGAAAGAAGCCGTCGCGGTCATCCGCCGCGCCCGTAAACGCGCCTTTGCGATAACCAAAGAATTCGGCCTCCATCAATGCTTCAGGAATGGCACCGCAATTCACGGCGACGAAAGGTTTGTCGGCACGCGCGCTGTGCGCATGGATATCGCGTGCCGCCAGCTCCTTGCCGCTGCCCGATTCACCGGCAATTGCGACAGGCGCCATGCTCCGCGCAAGGCGGGCAATCTGCGCACGCAGATCCTGCATCGCGCTCGATTGCCCCTTGAGGCGTGACGCCACGGAGGATTGGCTATCGGCCGCGCTCGGCGCAGTCACCGGATTGTTCATGCGTAAGGCGGAGTACACCATCTGGCGCAGTTCATCGAGGCCGACCGGCTTGGACAGATAATCGAACGCACCCGCCTTGAGCGCAGCCACCGCGTTGTCGGCGCTGCCGAACGCCGTGATGACGGCGACCGGCATATTCCTGTGACTACTTGAGATCTCCCGCACCAGATCGATGCCCAACCCATCAGGAAGGCGCATGTCGGTCAGCACCAGGGAATACTCCGTCTGGACCAGACGCTTGCGGGCGGCAGCGAGACAATCGACGCTGTCTACGTCGAGGCCCATTTTGACGAGCGTGATTTCAAGCAGTTCCCGCAGGTCTGCCTCGTCGTCGATTACAAGAATACGGGGTGAGCTCATGTCAGTGGTATTGCTCTCTCGGCCATATGCCGCAAATCAGGTCGGCTCCGGCAACGCGAATGTAATGACGAAGCGGCCGCTGGGTTCATCGGACCGGTCGTTGAACGAGTGCAGCCGATATTCATAGTCAAGAATCGCTCCGTTATTCAAACATAATTCCCGCGCGACGTAGAGCCCCAGGCCGGTGCCTTTGCTGGAAGTCGTAAAAAACGGTTCGAACAAATGTGCCCGCACCTCGGGCTTTATCGGGGGCCCGTCGTCTTGCACGTGCAACTCCAATCGGCCGGCGGAATCCAGCAGTGGCTCTACCCGGATGCTGCCGCTGCGTCCGCTAGCATAGCGCAAGGCATTCAACAGCAGATTCGTGACGACTTCCTGCAGATGCAGCGGGTCGAACCGGACCCGGTGGGCGCCCATGTCGCCGACGGTGACAATCGTGCGATTCACGCCGTGGGTCTCATGGAGTTCATCGAGCAGCCCGGCAAAAAACGGCGCCAGCGCAAGCGGCTCGCTTACCGGTTGCGCCTTGCGCGAGAGCCGCAGGATATCTTCGATCATCCTGTTCAGGCGCTTCACATTATCGCCGACGATACTGAGCAGGCGGGATCCGGCGGTATCGGTGACGTCTTCAGCCAGCAGGGAAGCCGCCTGTGAAATCGCATACAGCGGATTGCGGAACTCATGCGCAATGCTCGCGGTCAGCCGGCCCATCGAGGCGAGCTTGAGTTGTTGAGCCTGGTTTTCAATCTCGGTCACATCCTGCAGAAAGATGACTGTGCGCTCTTCCTGCAATCCGTCAGTGTCGACCGGTTTGAAACGCAGCTTCAGATGCGCGGCGAGTTCGCGCCGCCCTTCGCGCTGTATCGTGGCACCCTGCAGCACCGCGATATCCTCTTGGGGCTTGACCACGACGAAAGTCGACGGCTCGGTCAAGGATGGCAGCGCGGATCGCGCGGCCCAATCGAAGAAAGCCTCCGCCAATGGGGCCAGCGAAGGAATGTCGGTGAGCTTGTAGCGCGAACGGCCGTAGGGCACCGTCAAACCCAGCATGCGCTCGACCGCCGGATTACCCGCAAACACCGTACTGTCGCGTCCCACCACCAGGATGCCGTCATCCATGTCGGCGATGACGAGGCGGTTGATCGACTCCTGCACCTGGAGCTCGCGTCCCCGTTGCGCAGCCAGGTTTTCCTGTTTGATCAGTCTTGCCGCGAGCCGGTTGACGATGAACACCGCCGCGAAAAATGCTCCGCAGATCAGGCCCGCCCGAGACACGGAGCTTTCGCTGGCGGTATGAAGCAACCGGTATCCGCTCTCCGTGAGCAAAACCAGTGTCACAAAGGAAACGAAAAACAGCGCGAGCACCAATGGCGCCAGGATCGCGGCGCCCGCCAGCGGAAACAGATAAAGAATGGCCAGCCCGCTCTTCGCCCCGCCGGCGGAGATGTACAGCATCGAAATCGCCGTGATATCGACCATGACCTGGACGAGCAGCTGCAACAGAAAGTTCTTCTTCGTCCGCATGCACAGAATTGCGAATGCGATGGCTATCGCCAGATAAACCGCACAGGTTTCCCATTTGATGAACCTGTCGTCGGCATCGAATCCCTTGTAGCTGTTGAAGCTGAGATAGACCAAGAGGACGGCCGCGATAACGATGCGCGTGATGCTGAATGTCTGCAGCGTACGCCAAAAGGTGTCCCGGGTCGAAGCCGGAAGCAGGTGGTCTATCTGGATCATGGGCAGCAGTCTATCCCATCAGAAAAGCGCTTGGCATCAGCCATGCAGGCGCCGATGCTCTTCGCTGCAAAAAGATCCGGCGGGAGTGACAATGGACTCCGAGGCGGGATGATAAACGCCGCACTGCGCGCACCGGTTCATGGCTTCGATCTCGGTTCTTCGCGCAGTTTCGGGCATATCGGAGGCAGCGGGGGGGCGCAACGGCTTCTTGCCCCGCATCACCCATGCAAACACCAGGAAGCCGAGGGCCAGCCATAAAAAAATCTTCATGTCAGCCCCCGATGCAATACCACTTCGATTACAAAACGGCTACCGACATAAGC
>JAQGLQ010000094.1 GCA_028292785.1 Noviherbaspirillum sp.
GCTTATGGTAGTACACAAGCTCCTTGCGTATGACGTCGGTGAAATGCTCCGGCGTCGAGCCCACGCCTTCCACACCGAGCGTGTGCAGGCGATGCTGCACGTCGGGGGATTTCAGCGCCTTGCCCACTTCCGCATTGTTCCTGTCGATGATGGGGCGCGGCGTGCCCACCGGCGCGAAGACGCCGAGGGTGATGCTGACGTCGAATCCGGGAACGCCCGATTCGGCGATGGTCGGCACGTCCGGCGTGAGCGAGCTGCGCTGCCCGGTCGCGATCGCGAGGATCTTCAGCTTGCCGGCCTTGGCATGCGCGGACGCGACGTTGTGTCCGGTGAAGGCGACGCCGACATCGCCGGCCAGCAGCGCGGGGACGGTCTGGGATGCGCCCTTGTACGGAATGTGCATCATTTCGACGCCGCCGAGTGTCTTGAACATTTCCATCGACAGGTGGTGGGCGGTGCCGTTGCCGGACGAGCCGTAGGGCATGCCCGGATTCTGCCTGGCGTGCGCCAGCAGTTCCTTGATGCTCGATACCTTGAGGTCGGCGTTAGCCACCATGTAGATCGGCGAGGTGGCCGCGAGAGAGATCGGCGCCAGCACTTTCAGCGGTTCGAAATTCGCCTTCTTGTTCAGGTTGGGCGTGATCGAATAGACCGATGAATCGGCGATCAGCAGGGTGTATCCATCCGCCGGCGAACCGGACACGATGTTGGCCGCGATGAGTCCGCCGCCGCCCGGCCGGTTGTCGACCACGACCTGCTGCCCGAGGCTTTCGGCAATTTTCTGGCCGAGCGAACGGGCCAGCACATCGGGGGAACCGCCGGGCGGATACGGCACCACGAACCGGATTGGCTTGCTCGGGAACGTCTGCGCGTGCGACAGCTGCAAGCCAAGCAGCGCGAACGCGCCGATGGCGGTAAGAACCAGTCTCCTCATTTCGATCCCTTTTGATGGATGCGGCCGCCTGGCGTTGCCGGACTGCCTTGGGTTATTTTTTTAAGACGCCAGGTTCTTGAATGACCTGTGAGCGCACGACGAATCAAGAGATTAACGACGTATTTATCATCTGTCCAATTAATAAACCGTATGCTGCTAATGCATCGCTTTCATGACATTCCATCGATTCTTTCCTGCGGGCCTTACGGTATCGAGTCTTGCAAGACAGCGAAGTCCGTGCGTGGTGCGCGGCGATTTCCAGTCGTCCCCCATCGCGTGCAAACCCCCGCCGACATGCTTGCTATTGATTAACAATCGACATTGACCAACATTGAATGCATGAATATAGTACTTTTACCGGATCTTGCGAAAGAGACATCCAGGCGGGTTTGCGGACTGAATTGCTCCGTCAATCGAACTTAAAGGCTGAATAGTGACGACATGCGAACAGAATGACATCCTTACCCGCACCGGGCCCGGCGCAGCGATACATGAAAGGCTGGGGCCGATCCAGCCCTCCCAACCTTCCTCCTGCCAGGGGGAAGGGGCTTGATAGTGAACGACCAAACCTCCGCCCCACCGAAAAAGTCGGCGAGCCTGTTCTCGCTCTACATCCCCGCGTTCATCCTCGCTTTCGGCACCGGCCTCGTGGTCCCCGCCCTGCCCATCCTCGCGAAATCGTTCGCCGTGAGCTTCGCCGTCGCCTCCTTCGCCATGGCGGTGTCCCTGCTCGGCTCGGCGGCGGCAACGCTGCCGACCGGCTTCATGCTCGACAACTACAGCCGTCGCTGGGTCACCGCCGCGGGTCCGCTGCTGACGGCGCTGAGCTGTCTGCTGGTGACGACGGCCAACACCTTCACCGAACTGATCATGTTCCAGTTCCTCGCCGGCTGGGGTTATCAGATGTGGATGCTCGGGCGCCTGACGATGCTCGGCGATCTCGCTTCGGATGGACAGCTCGGCAGGCAGATTACCGCGATGATCGGGATGGAAAGCGCGGGCCGGCTGCTCGGGCCGGCGATCGGCGGTTTCATCGTCGCCTCGTGGGGCCCGAAAGCGCCGTTCGCGCTGCAGGGAAGCTTCTGCATCCTGGTGGCGCTGATCGTGCTGCGCGCCACCCGCGGCGTGAGGATGCGCAGGAAGAGCGCCGGAAGCAGCGAGCCGGTGCCGGGCTACCTCAAGATGGTGCTGACCCCGCCGCTGTCGAAGCTGGCGCTGGTGCAGGTCCTGATGGCGCTGACGCGCGGTTCGCTGTTCAGCGGCGTCATCGATCTGTACATGGTGTATTTCTACGGCATGGGTCCGAAAGCGCTCGGACTGCTGCGCACCTTCACCGGCATGCTCAGCCTGCCGTTTGCCTTCGCGGCGGGACACATCATGGACCGCTTCGGGCGCAAGGCGACCCTGGTGCCGGGCTTCGCGGCGATCTCGGCCAGCTTCCTGCTGATGGCGCTGGTGGCCGCGACGAGCTTGCCCCTGCCCTGGTTCGTGGCGACCTTCATCCTGCTCCACATGAGCACCAATCTGACGGCGGGCTCGATGCAGACGCTTGCCATCGATGTGGCGCCGGTCGCATGGCGCGGGCGTTTTCTCGGCACGCTGCGCTTCGGCTCGGAGTGCGGCAGCTTCGTGAGTTCCTCGGGCTTCGCGCTTGCGGCGACGGCGCTCGGGTATCCGTGGGCCTTCGTTTTGCTCAGCGTGGTCGGCGCGTCGGTCGCTATCACGGTGGCGAAGACGATCACGGAAACCTTGCGGAAAAACTGAGCGGCAGATTCACATCCATAACGATCACAGGAGACGACCATGCGCAGACTGAAATTCCTACTTGGCATAATGACGGCGCTTTCGCTCTGCGCGGCGGCGCCGGCACAGGCCCAGTCCTCGGGCAAGACGCTGCGCCTGGTCGTATCGTTTCCGCCGGGCGGATCGCCTGACAGCCTGGCGCGGGTGCTGGCGCAGAAAATGTCCGAAAATCTCGGCCACGCGGTGGTGGTCGAGAATCGCCCCGGCGCCGGCGGCGCGGTGGCCAACGCCTTCGTGAAGAATTCCGAGCCGGACGGCTATACGCTGATCATGATGAGTTCGGCGGCCTATTCCATCGGGCCGAATCTGCAGAAAAGCATGCCGAATCCGATGAAGGACTTCACCCCGGTCGCGCTCGCCGCGACCTCGCCGGTCTTCCTCGTCACCAATCCGGCGCAGGCGCAGACATTCAATGAATTCATCGCGCTCGCCAAGGCCAAACCGGGACTGGCTTACGGCTCCTCCGGCATCGGCACCGGCCATCATCTCGCCATGGAACTGCTGAAGGCCAAGACTGGCGTCGACCTGATGCACGTGCCCTACAAGGGCGTCGCGCAGACCGTGCCCGCGGTGCTTGCCGGCGACCTCGTGGCCACCTTCGCCGGACTGAACGTGGCGCTTCCCTTCGCCAGGAACGGCAGGATCAAGATCTTGGCGGTGGCGACCGGCAAGCGTTCGGCGATGGCGCCCGAGGTGCCTACTCTTGCCGAACTGGGCGTGACGGGCTATGACGTCAGCATCAGCCTGGGCCTGCTGGCGCCGATCAAGACGCCGCCGGACATCGTGCAGAAAATGAATGCCGAGATCGTCAAGGCGGCGAATGCGCCCGGCGTGCGCGAAAAGCTGTTCGCCCTTGGCGTGGAACCGGCAAGCTCTACCCCTGAGCAGTTCGGCGAACTGATCGCCAGGGAAGTGCAGGATTACGGCAAGCTGATCGCATTGACCGGCACCAAGACGGACTGATGCGCAGCAACGCATTTGAATACAACCAGGAGACAGCATGGATGCGACAAGCAAGCCCTCGATCAACGAGGCCATGGGCGATCTGCGCCTGTTTATCAAAGCGGCGGAAGCAGCCGGCGAACTCGAAGTCATCCGCGCGGCGGACGCCAACCTCGAGCTCGGCACGCTGTTCGAACTCAGCTACGAACAGAAGCATCCGCCGGTGCTCATGTTCGATGACATCAAGGATTTTCCGCCGGGGTTCCGGGTGCTCTGCAATGTGCGCACCGCGCATTTCATTTCCGGCGACCGCGACCTCGAGGCGCTGAAGGCTTACCGGCGCGGCAGGAAGGAAAAGCGCGAACCCATCGAGCCGCGCGTCGTCGAGTCCGGACCGGTATTCGAGAACGTCTTTCAGGGCGACACGGTCGACGTGCTGAAATTCCCGGCGCCGAAATGGCACCAGGGCGACGGCGGCAACTACATCGGCACCGAATGCATGGTGATCACGCGCGACCCCGATACCGGCTGGGTGAATTTCGGCACCTACCGCGTGATGGTCCAGGACGGCAAGACGCTCAGCGTGTTCATCGAACCCGGCAAGCATGGCGACGTGATCCGCCGCAAATACTGGGCGCGCGGACAGCCCTGCCCGATGGCGGTCTCGGTCGGACAGGCGCCGATACTCGGCATGACCGCATCGAGCCCGGTGCGTCAGGGCCTGTCGGAATACGCGGTGGCGGGCGGCGCCATCGGCCGCGCGATCGATGTGGTCACCGCGAAGGAAAGCGGATTGCCGATTCCGGCCGATGCCGAAATCGTGTTCGACGGCTTCATGCCGATGCCGCAGGACGTATCGCTGCCGGAAGGCCCGTTCGGCGAATGGCCCGGCTACTACGCATCGCATGCGCGTCCCGAGCCGGTGCTGCAGGTGAAGGCGATCTATCACCGCAATGATCCGATCATCACCGGCTGGCCTCCGACCAAGCCAACCAAGCCCGGCCAGGAAATCTTCCTGTCGCGCCTCGCCGGGATCTGGGATGCGCTGGAAGCCGCCGGCGTGCAGGAAGTGCGCGGCGTGTGGAATCTCGCCGGCGGCGGCCACCGCTTCACGACAGTGGTCTCGATTAAGCAGCTCCATGCGGGCCACGCGAAAATGGCCGGCCTGGTCGCCGCCGGCTGCGGCGCCGGCGCCTACATGACGCGCATGGTGATCGTGGTCGACGAAGACATCGACATCACCAACGCGGCCGAAGTCATGTGGGCGATGTCCAGCCGCTGGGACCCGAAGACCCAGACCGATATCATCGACGGCTGCTGGACCGGCCATATCGACCCGCGACTGCCGCCCGAAAAGCGCGAGAGCGGCGACATCTCGATGAGCCGCATCATCATCTACGCGGTGCGGCCGTATCACTGGAAGGACAAGTACCCGCGCATCAACGAGGTTGGGCGTGACTATGCGGAAGAAGTGCGGGCGAAATGGAAGGGCAAGCTGAAATTCCTGCAGGATTGACCCGCCCCGCCGGGGCCATCGCGATAGGAGAAAATCATGTTCAAACTTCTGGCCAAGACAAACCTGATGCTTGCGCTGCTGCTGAATTTTTCCGCCATGTCCTGCGCGCAGGTGCCGAACGAGCTGGCAGGATATGAAGGCGCGGACCGCGCCGAGCGCCTGCTTGCGTCGGCGAAAAAGGAAGGCACCCTCACGCTGTATACATCGGTCAACCGGCTGCAGCACGACAGTCCCATCATCAAGGCATTCCAGCAAAAATACGGGATCAAGGTGACGGTATGGCGGGCCGGGTCGGAAAAGCTGCTGCAGCGGGTCACGACCGAAGCGCAGGCGCGCCGCTACGATGTGGATGTGATCACCTTCACCGGCTCGGGGCTGGAATCGCTGCGTCGCGAAAAGCTGTTGCAGGAAGTCAGGTCGCCGGTCTTCAATGACCTGATTCCGGCGGCGCTGACGCCGCACCGCGAATGGATCGGCACCTATCTGCAGCCTTTCGTGCAGGCCTACAACACCAACCTGGTGCAGAAGTCCGACCTGCCCCGCGGCTATCGCGACCTGCTCGACCCGAAGTGGAAGAACCGTCTCGCGATCGAATCGGAGGACTATGAATGGTTCTACAGCGTGGTCAAGGATATGGGCGAGGAAAAGGGCCTGCAGTTCTTCCGCGAGCTGGTCGCCAAAAACGGCATGTCGGTGCGCACCGGCCATTCGCTGCTGACCAATTTGGTCGCCTCCGGCGAGGTGCCGCTCGCACTGACGGTCTATCACTACACGCCGGAGCAGCTCAAGCAGAAGGGCGCGCCGATCGACTGGTTCGTGATCGAGCCCGCCATCGTCGGCGTGGTCGGCACCGGCGTCGCCCGCCGCGCACCCCACCCCAACGCCGCCATCCTGTTCTACGATTTTCTCGTTAGCGAGGAAGCGCAGAAGCTCTGGGTCGAGATGAGTTACACTCCGGTCAACAAAAAGGTGCCGTCGCCGCTCAAGGGTATCGAACTCAAGCTGATCGATCCGGTGGTGAGCCTCGACGAATCGGATAAATGGACCAGGCTGTATCAGGAAATCGTGCTGCAAAAACGCGGCAACTGAGCAGCCGTCATACACGAAAATTACCGCACATGCCTAAACTTCAACTCAGCCTTTCCTGTACCGGCTACGACCGCGTACGGCCCTTGTTCGACGGACGCGTGCAGATCGAGGGCGTGGACCTGATTCCAAGCGCGATCGAACCGGAAGAAGGATTCCACCGCGCCTTCAAGTTCGGCGAATTCGACATCGCCGAACTGTCGATCAGCAGCCATACCCTGACCGTCTCGCGCGGGGAAAACGACTATGTCGGCCTTCCCGTCATGGTGTCGCGCGTGTTCCGCCAATCGGGCTTTTACATCCGCACCGACCGCGGCATTCGCAGCCCGCAAGACTTGCGCGGCAAGAAGATCGGACTGCGCGGCTATCAGATCACCGCCAATACCTGGATGCGCGGCATCCTGCAGGATGAGTACGGCGTCAGGCCTGAGGAGATCCACTGGCGGCGCGGCGGCATCGAAGAGCCGGGACAAGGCGAGCATGCGGTGCTCAGGCTGCCGCCGGGCATCGAGCTGCAGGATATCCCCGCCGACCGGACACTGTCCGGCATGCTCGAATCGGGAGAACTCGATGGCGTCATCAATCCGCGCGCGCCTTCCTGCTTCCTGCGCGGGGCGCCGCATGTGGCGCGCCTGTTTCAGGACTACCGCGCAGAGGAGGAAGGCTATTTCCGTCGCACCGGCATCTTTCCGATCATGCACATCATCGGCATCCGCAAGTCGCTGGTCGAAAAGCATCCGTGGCTGCCGGTGAATGTCTACAAGGGTTTTCTCGCCGCCAAGCAAATCGCGGAAAAGGAACTCAACGAGATCGGGCATCTGATGGTCGCCTTGCCGTGGCTGATTCATGAGTTCAATGCGACTCGTGCACTGATGGGCGAGGATTACTGGCCATACGGCTTTGCGGAAAACCGCAAGGTGCTCGATGCGTTTACGCGCTATCACTTCGAGCAGGGACTGTCGGTGCGCAAGGTGGCGTCGGAGGAATTGTTTGCGCCGTCGACCTTGAATCTGTCGAAGCTGTAGGGCTTGCGCCCTTCTCCCGCGGACGGGAGAAGGGAATCATGCATCTAATCCAGCGTCGTTCCGGTCTGCCGTATCACGGCGCCCCAGCGCTCGCTATCCTGCTTCATGACCTGCGACAGTTCGGTCGGCGTGCTGCCGATCGCGAGCGCGCTCAGGTCCTGCAGGCGCTTGGCGATCTCGGGCTGCTTCATGATGTCGGAGACCGCGGCGGACAGCTTGTTGACAATAGCGGGCGGCGTCTTCGGCGGCGCCACCATATTGTTCGAGGTCATCGAGACGAAGCCCGGCAGGGTTTCGGCCACGGTGGGTACATTCGGCAGCGAGGGGTTGCGCTTGTCGCTGCCCACCGCGAGCGCCTTCACCTTGCCGGTGCGGATATGCGGCACGGCCGCGCTGATCTCGACGAACATGACATCGACCTGGCCGCCGAGCAGGTCGGCGATAGCCGGGCCGCTGCCCTTGTAGGGAACGTGCGTCAGCTTGGTGCCGGTCATCGACTTGAACATTTCGGCGGTGAGGTGGGCGGTGGTGCCGTTGCCTTGCGAGGCATAGTTCAGCTTGTCGGGATTGGCTTTGGCATGGTCGATCAGTTGCCTTACATTGTCGACGGGAAGTTTCGTGCTGACGACCAATACATTGGGGCTGGCCGAAATCATCGAGACCGGCACGAACTGATCGGGATCGAAACCCAGTTTTGAATACAGGCTCTTGTTGATGACCAGTGGCGGCGGCGGCGTGACCAGCAGCGTGTAGCCATCGGGGGCGGAACGGTATACCGCTTCGGCGCCGATATTGCCGCCGGCGCCGCCGCGATGCTCGACCACCACCGGTTGACCCCATTTCGCCTGCAGCTTGTCGGCGACGATGCGGGCCACCACGTCGGTTCCTCCGCCGGGCGGGAATGGAACGACGATCTTGATCAGCTTGGATGGGTATTCCTGCGCATGGGCGACGCCTGCGGCTGCAAGCATTGCGAGTGCGGACAAGACGGTGCGGACCGATTGTGAGCGTTTCATATGTCTCCTGTTTCGATGATTAAGGTTGCAGCAGCAATTATGCTGACAAACCGGACTTCCTGCATTGGACGGATAAAACGATGACCAATGGATAGTTTCATTGTCGCGAACCTGACGAGGCAATTACTTGTCTATCAAAAATCACAGGTGCGCCAATGCGTCGCCGGATCGGCGCCTTTGTGTACGACAGGAAATCAATTTTTGTTGATGTGACGCAGCAACGAGATCAAGCGCCAGCAAACTTCGACAGGAGGAATGGTCATGCTCGAAAAACTCCCGGATGCGATCGGCCATGCCTTGCGAAATCGGCGAGCCGGACTCGAAAACATCGCATTCAACCTGATCGACCTGCGCGCCGGCACGGCTGCAATCGAAGTAAGCAGCCTCGCCTTTAATGATCATGCCCCGATACCCGAGCAATACACCGCGGACGGCGCCGGCACGTCGCCGCCGTTGGAGTGGACCGGCATTCCGGCGGGTGCGGCGTCGCTGCTGCTCATCGTCGAGGACGCCGACGCACCGACTCCCCATCCGCTGGTGCATGCGATCGCGGTCGATCTGGCGCCGCATGATGGCTCCCTGCCGGAAGGCGCGCTGATGGGGGCGGAGCCCGACGCCGTGCTCAAGCTCGGGAGAAACTCGTATCTGCAGGCCAGTTGGCTGCCGCCCGATCCGCCGCCCGGCCATGGCATCCATCGCTATGC
>JAQGLQ010000109.1 GCA_028292785.1 Noviherbaspirillum sp.
TTCGCGGCGGCGGGCTGCTCCGTGCCGGCCGACATGTCGCCGCTGATCCAGTCGCTGATGACCTGCTGCTCATACGAGGTGAAGACGCCGAACATCTCGGCATTGTCGCCCTGGATCAGGTTCCAGAAGCGGCTGTTCTGCGGTTCCTGGTTGCGCTTGATCCAGCCGGCTTTTTCGAGGCTCGCGAGAAAGGCGGGTATCTGGGTGGGGTCGGACAGCCAGTCGTTGACGGTACGTCCGCCGACACGGCAATAGTCGGAGTGCATGTGCGTGCCGACCGCGCTTTTCTCCTGGAATATCCAGATCAGCTCCCGCTCGAGGTTGAATGACGAAATGACGGAAGTGGTTCCGGCGCCAAGCATGTTGAGCTTGTAACCGTTGACTACCCTCCGGTAGAAATCCGCCGCATCGCCGATGCGCGGCATCGCATCGATCAAGCCTTGCACTGCCTTGCGGGCATGGCCGGAGGCCGCGTTGTCGACGGTGACGTGCAAGGTGAAGTAATACGGATCGATTCCCAGCTCATTGAGCTCATAGGCAGTGATCAGCAGGTGCAATGGCAGCTGCTCGTAGCCGAGATTGAAACCGATGACTTCGGGCAGAAAGCCGTTCGCATTGTGCGCGAGCGCAAGCTGGATCGCTCCCTGCACATAATGTTCGTCGGTCAGGCTGTCCCATTGTTCGCAGCCTTGCGAGGCGAGCAATTCGCGGTACAGCCCCACGTGGTTCTTGTTGGGAACGCCTTCGCCAAGTTCTTCGAGATAGATCTTGATCAGCGAAGAAAACCGCGCATCGTTCCAGCGGTCCAGCAAACCGTACAGCCAGGCGCCGTCGACCAGCTTGGTGGGCGCGACGCGTTTCAGAAAATACAGCGCATGCGACTTGTTGCTGAAATAGCGGCGCGGCGCGCCGGCCTTGCGCTGCTCCAGATAGTCACGGTACTGAAGACCGACTTCCTGTGTATTGCGATCTATCCATGCGGGAAAATCCTGCAGGCTGTCGGGCAAGTCATTTTCCAGGGACGCGGTCTGCTCGAGCTGTCGAGACAGGAAGTCCCGCGAAGACGCCAGGGAGGATTTCGTGATGTTTCCATTGAGCAGATTGAAATACGCATCCTTTGCCTCGCCCGAATCCGGCTGAACTGTGGCAAATGGCATCAATGAATAACTCTGTGCGTCTCTTAGCATGTAAGGTGTCCTGTTGAAGCGGCCATTTGATTTGATATGAATGATTGAATTCACATGCCGAAGCAGCATGACGAAATTGCAACTCGTTCACCAGTTCTGTGCAGGATCCGTGCCCGCGAGAATCACGCGGTGGCGAGGCCGATCTTCATGCCGAATCCACACGGCACCGGTTTTCCACGGCGACAGCTTTACCGACCGATGGCGAAAATTACAAAGCGATGGCTGGGCGCGCCTGTTTATACGGCAGCGACGTAGCGCTTTCCTGAGGGCATGGGATATTCCCCGCTCAGGGGCCGGCGCAGCGCGATACCCCCTCGCTTTTCGTCGTGGAATCAATTACTTAACCTGATTTCTGCCTTACAATACCGCCCCATGCATGATTTCAAATCCTATGACCTGATCATCGACGCGCGCAGCCCGCGCGAATTCGAAGAAGATCACATCCCCGGCGCGATCAATCTGCCGGTCGTCGACAACGAAGAATATGCCGAAGTGGGAACGCTGCATCGCACCGATCCGATGGGCGCATACCAGATCGGCGTTGCCTACTCCTTGAAAAACATCGCGCGCCATATCCAGGAAGTGTTGCCGGGTTACGGCCGCAAAAGCCGGATACTCGTCTACTGCTTCCGCGGCGGCAAGCGCAGCCGGCTATGGTTCGATGCGCTCGACACCATCGGGCACCGGGTCGAGAAGCTTCCCGGCGGCTGGAAAGGCTACCGGCGCTGGGTCAACGAACAGATGAATGCGGTGCCGCGCAATTACCGCTACATCGTGCTCTCAGGGCCGACCGGATGCGGCAAGACGCGGCTGCTGACCGCGCTGGAACAGGCAGGGGCGCAGGTGCTCGACCTCGAAGGCATCGCCGTGCATCGCGGCTCGGTGATCGGTGCGGTGCCGGGCAAGAGCCAGCCGAGCCAGAAGCTGTTCGACAGCACGCTGCTGCAGCAGATCTCCGATTTCGATCCGGCGCGGCCGGTGTGGGTGGAGGCGGAAAGCAAGAAGATCGGCGAGCGCCAGTTGCCCGACGCCTTGCTCGCCGCGATGCGTGAAGGATTGATCGTCTCGGTCGATGCGCCCATGCCCGAGCGGGTCAGGCTATGGCGTGAGGATTATCGCCATTTCGAGGAAGACCCGGTGGCGCTGATTCAACGGCTCGCCTTCCTGCGGCCGCTGGTCGGCGGCGAGGAATTCGCGGAATGGGAAAGGCTCGCGGAAAGCCGGCAGGTACTGAAACTGTTCGAGCGGCTGATGCGCAATCATTACGATCCCGCTTACCGGCGATCGATTCTGCGGAATTATCCGCACATCGATTCTTCGCCGCCGGTCATGATCGAGGATCTGTCGATGGAAGCCCTGGTGCCGGTGGCGCAGACGATGCGCGAACGGTTTGAAAGCATGGCGGTGCCGGCTGCGGAGCAAGCGGCCGGGTAAGTCGGCGGCGATGCCGGGATGCGATCCCGGCATCATTGTCAATCCGCCTGAATCCCGCCTTCCTTGATCACCTTGCCCCATTTTTCGGTTTCCGCCTTGATCAGCGAGGCGAACTGCGTACCGGTACCCGCCAAGGGCACCGCTCCCTCGGCAGCGAGCATCTCTTTCAACTTGGGTGAGGCGACAGCCTTTGACAGCTGCTGCTGGATTTCCCGAACGATCGGCTCGGGGGTGCCCCTCGGCGCGAGTATCCCGTAGCTCAGCGTGCTCTCATAACCGGGCAGTCCGGCCTCGATCATGGTCGGCACGTTCGGCAGTTGCGGCAGACGGCTCGGGCCGGTGACAGCGATGGCCTTCAGCCGGCCGCCCTTGACATGGGGCAGGGCGGTGGGAATGACGGCGAACATCATCTGCACCTGGCCGCCGAGCAGGTCGGCGGTCGCCGGGCCGGTGCCTTTATAGGGAATGTGCGTCAGCTTCACGCCGGCCATGCGCTCCAGCAGTTCGCCGGACAGATGGGAACCGGTGCCGCTGCCGCTCGACGCGTAATTGATCTGTTCCGGCTTCGTCTTGGCAAGCGCGATGAGTTCTTTCAGAGAACTGCTCTTTTCCGCCATGGGAACGACCAGCACCAGCGGCGTGCTCGCGACCAGGCTGATCGGCACGAAATCCTTTTGCGGATCGTAGGGAAGCTTGCTGCCATAGAGGCCGGGGTTGATCGCCAGCGTGCCGGTATGCCCGAGCAGCAGCGTATAGCCATCCGGCGCCGATTTGGCGGCGGCCGCCGTGCCGATATTGCCGCCGGCGCCCGGACGGTTCTCGATCACCACCTGCTGCTTCCATGCCTCGGTAAGAACCTGGCCGACCTGGCGCGCGAAGGCGTCGTTGCCGCCGCCGGGAGTGAAGGGCACGATGATCTTCACCGGCTTGGCGGGATAGGCCGGAGTCTGCGCGGATGCGCTGCTTGCGGCGGAGACAGCGGTGGCAAGCAGGACATAGCCGGCACTTGCGGCCAGCGACTTCAAAAATTTCATTCCGGGTTTCCTCAATGTGAATTGGCAGTGATGCGGGCAGTGATGCGGGCCCGGAGCATAGCATCAATCCGCCTTCACATTGGTCAGGCGGATGACTTCCGCCCATTTCGTCATCTCCGCCTTGATCAGCGCACCGAACGCTTCGGGACTGGACATCTGCACATCGAGTCCCATCTCCGCCATCTTTTTCTTCACGTCGGGCAGCTGCGAGGCTTTCGTCATTTCGGCATTGAGACGCGCGATGATGGCCGGCGGCGTGCCGGACGGGGCAAGCACGCCGTACCAGGTGGTGATCTCGAAGCCCGGCAGCGTCTCGGCGATGGTCGGCAGCTCGGGCGCCATCGCCGAACGCTTGGTGCCGGTCACGCCGAGCGCGCGCAGCTGGCCGGTTTTAACGAACGGCAGGGTGGAGGGCATGGCGTTGAACATGACTTGCACATGCCCGGCCAGCAGGTCGTTGGTGCCGGGCGCGCTGCCTTTGTATGGCACCAGCAGCATGTCGATCTTGGCCATGTGATTGAACATCGCGGCGGCGAGGTGCTGCGTGGTGGCGTTGCCGAGGGTGGCGGCGTTGAGCTGCGGACCCTTCGACCGTCCCAGGGCGATCAGTTCTTCGACGGATTTTGCCGGCACCGAGGGATGGACCACCAGCAGGTTCTGCACCGAACCGATGACGGTGATCGGAGTCAGGTCCTTCAGCGTGTCGTACGGAAGGTTCGGGTAGAGCGTGGGCGCCATCACGAACGGTGGCGAGACCAGGACGATGGTATAGCCGTCGGGCGGAGATTTGGCCGCGGCGGCGGTGCCTATGGTGCCGCCGGCGCCGGCGCGGTTCTCCACCACCACCGGCTGGCCCATCGATTCGCTCATCTTTTGCGCCATCAGGCGCGCGATGATGTCGTTGCCGCCACCCGGCGAATAGGTGACGATGAACTTGATCGGCCTGTTCGGATACCTGTCGCCGGCCGCCGCCGCGGTTTGCGCGCAGGCGGAAAAGGCACTGAGGAGGGAAGTCAACAAAAGAACGCACAGCCCGGAAAATCTCGCCATCACTGCCTCGCTGGAAGTTGAATACGGATCGGCTTGCTACGACATGTTACGCCAGCTTGCCTCCCTTGACCGTCACGCGGCGCAGCTTGCGCAGCTCATCCGGACTGAAATCCGTGCGCGCATGCAGGGTGCAGCGGTTATCCCAGATCACCACGTCGCCCGGCGTCCAGCGGTGCTCGTAGATGAATTGCGGCTGCTCCTGATGGTCGAACAGCGATTCGAGCAGGGCGTTGCTTTCCGCCCGCGGCATGCCGACGATCGACTCCGTCATCAACCGATTGAGATAGAGCGCCTTGCGGCCGGTGACCGGATGGGTGTACACGAGCGGCTGCGCATAGGAGCGCGCGGTCGGCGAGGCCTGCTCGATGCGGGTGCGCATGGTCGCGTAATTGGCCCGTCCCGGGTCATAGGTGTTGACCGCCTTCAGCCCGTCGATGCGCTCTTTGGTTGCCGCCGGCAGCGTTTCGTAAGCCTTGTACATGTTGGCGAACAGCGTATTGCCGCCGGTGGTCGGAATCACCATCGCATACAACATGGTCGCCATCGACGGCTGCTCGAGATAGCAAAAGTCGGAATGGAAGTACATTTCGCCGTCGGGCAGCGCGCCGACATATTTACCGTCCTTGCGTTCGTTGGTGACGTACATGAGCGCCGGGTGGCCTTTGCCGCTTTCATATTCATGCAGCGTTTCTGCGAGCTCGCCGAAACGCTGGCCGAAGCGTACCTGGTCCATTTCGCCGAGGTTTTGTCCGGGCAGACAGATCACGCAGTTGTCATACCAGACGGCGCAAATCGCTTCGAAGGTCGCATCGTCCATCGGCTGCGACAGGTCGATACCGAGGATCTCGGCGCCGAGCGCGGGCGATAGCGGGCGGGTGCGCAGCGTGGCTTGCGGCATTGCTTGAACGGTGCTTTCCATGGGAGCTCCTTGCATTGGTTTCCATGTTCCCCCTGCGGAGGGAGCGGACTATCGCTTGGTGCGCAGAATCGATTCGAACCGCGCGAATGATTTCTCCTGTTCATCGAGCAAGGTAGCCGCATCGAGCACTTTCAGCTTGAGGTTCTTGATCGGGGGCTCGACGCTCGAGCTGGTCGCGTAATAGCCGATCTTCGCGATGATGCGCTGCGCCTCCGGGCTGAGCATGTAGTCGTAGAACAGCAGGGCCGCATGCGGATGCGGCGCCTTCTTCGATACCGCCATCGCATCGGCGATGGTGATCGCCGGTTCGATCGCGAACCATTCGATGGGCGCACCCTGTTTCTTGGCCTGCTCCACGCTGTACTGGTAGACGGTCAGGCCGAGCGGGACTTCGCCGGAAGCGACAAGATTGGTCAGCAGCGGATGCCCGTTGCGCACGGTCAGCCCCTGCATCGACACCAGGTCGTTGAAGAGTTTGACGCCGTTGCTCTCTCCCATGTCCTTGATGATGGAGGTCATCCACTCATGGTCGGAGCCTTCGATGGCGAGCTTGCCTTTCCATTTCGGCGCAAGCAGATCCTGATAGGTCTTCGGCAGGTCTTCCTTGTTGACCTTGTTGGTGTTGTAGGCCTGGACGAATACATACTGCAAGGTCGATGCCCATTCGCGGTGCTTGGCGACCGCGGTCGGAATCAGTTGCTTGTGATAAGGCGAGGAGACCTGCTGCAGCAGCCCCTCGCGATGTAACGCTTCCATCGGCGGCGCGATGCTGGCGATGACATCGACCACCGCCTTGTTGGCCCGAGCCTCGGTCATGACCCGCTGCAGAATCAGTTCGGAGCGCGCCCGCCAGATGTTGACCTTGATGCCGTGCTTCTTTTCAAAGGGCTCGATGAGCTGGTTGGCATACTCGACCGGGGTGGTTGTGTACCAGAGAAGCGAACCCTCCTTTTTCGCGCCTTCGATCAGACGCTGTTCGCGGTCTTCGCCCGTGTAGGCGGCAAGCTCCTGCAAGGACTGCGCATGGGCGGGAAGCTGGGCCAGCGCCAGCAGGGAGATCACAACGGCAAGGATACGTTTGAAATCGGCTTTCAAATTCTTCTCCTGTTCGACGGTGGACTGCTACGGCGCATGCGACTGCCAGTTCCTTCCCTCCGATGGGGAGGGAAGTTTCTCGAAAGCGCGAAGATTAATACCTGATATTGATATTCTTCACCTGCGTATAACTCATCAACTCATCGATCGAATGCTCGCGTCCGATGCCGCTGTCCTTGAAGCCGCCGAAGGGCGCGCCCTTGAAGCGCTTGCCGCCGTG
>JAQGLQ010000111.1 GCA_028292785.1 Noviherbaspirillum sp.
CGGATGCGGTGCTGTACACCGTGTCGGACCGGGCGCTGATGCAGCGTATCGGGCAGCATCGGGCGCAAGGAAGGGCTGCGGACGATAGCGTGGTGGCGCTGGCGTAGATACTGTTATTACTGTTATCCCGGCCATGCGTTTGCAGCCGTGGATCGAAGTAACGTAGGGTGGACACGAGGTGCCCACCCGCTTGTCCTTCTCCCTTCAATCCAGCTTCGCCCCCGACCGGCTCACCACCTGCGCGCGCGACTTATGCTCGCTCGCGATCCGCTCGGCGGCGTCCTTGGGCCCGAGATTGAGCGGCACCAGGGCACGCGTCTCCAGCGCCTTGCGCAGTTCGGGGCTGTTCACCGCGCGCGTGATCGAGGCGTTGATCTTGTTGACGACGTCGGCCGGCGTTTTTGCCGGCGCGGAGAATCCCCACCAGACTGTCGAATCCACATCGGGATAGCCGAGTTCGGCCGTGGTGGGCAGGTTCGGCAATTGCGGTATGCGCTCCGGGCCGGTGACCGCGATCGGCTTCAGCCTGCCGGCGTCGATCATGCCCTTCGCGGTCCCGTATCCCGTCACCGCCAATTGGACCTCGCCGCCGACCACCGCCGCCTGGGCCTGCGCCACGCCCTTGTAAGGCACATGCAGGATATCGACCTTGGCCTGCGATTTCAGGGTTTCCATCATCAGATGCGGATTGCTGCCGGCGCCGTAAGAGCCGTAGCTCAGGCTGGCCGGTTTGGCGCGCGCCTGCGAAATCAGGGACTGCAGATTATCGACCGGCGTGGAAGAATGCGCGACGATCAGCATGGTCACCTTCGCCGGTATGTTGACCGGCGTCAGGTCCTTGATCGGATCGAAGGGCAGGTTGCGCATCAGGTACGACAGCGAGGTATAGGTATCGTCCGAAGTGAACAGAAGCGTGTGGCCGTCGGGCGGCGAATTCACCACCAGCTCGGTGCCGATAACGGTGTTGCCGCCGGGGCGGTTCTCCACGATGACCGGCTGTCCCCATTCAGTCGAGAGCGCGTTCGCGATGGTGCGCGCCAATGCGTCGGCGGCCGCGCCCGGAACGAAGGGCACGATGATCCTCACTGGACGCGAGGGGAAGTTCTGGGCCTGAGCCTGCGCGGGGATCTGCCATGCAGCGGCGATCATGAGCACCGCAAGTCCCAACATGCGTTTGAGTTGTCTCATCGTTTTCTCTTTGTGGGTGATTCTTGCGCACCGTGCGTCGTCCCAGCGCGTGTCTCCGTAGGAAATACTAACAGAGTCACATGCGGGATGTGAATCAAAAAACTCCATTTGGGAATTTCCCGCGTCGCGTCAATTTCTGGATGCCAACAATAATGGACCTTAAAAAATATCGACGGCTGTTCGCAATTTTGTCCCCGCTGGGAATTTCCCGATCTGCTAGTATTGCAGCCTGCGTTTACCTGACTTCATGACCGACGTGACCACCTTTGAACGCCATGGCTCGCTGAACTGGCCCGAGCACAGCAACGAACTTCCCCGCGAAATCTTCACGCGCGAGGATATCTATGAACTTGAAATGGAACGGCTGTTCGGCGGCCCGATCTGGCACCCGGTGGCGCACGCGGCCGAACTGCCGGAGCCCGGCTGCTTCAAGACCTGGGACCTGGGCGAAGTGCCCCTTATCATCAGCCATGGCCAGGACGGACAGATCCGCACCTTCGTCAACGCCTGCGCGCATCGCGGCACGGCGCTCGAAACCAAGCCTTACGGCAAGAACAATGTGTTCCATTGTCCGTATCACCGCTGGACGTACAAGCTGAGCGGCGAACTCAAGAACGCGCCGCGCGACGAACTGTTCCCTCCGGACTTCCGCAAGGAAGACTATTCCCTGCGTAGTGTGCGCACCGAGAATTTCTACGGCATCATTTTCGCGACCCTGCATCCCGATACGCCGCCGCTGGCGGAGTTCCTCGGCGAACTGGCTCCCTATCTGAAGAAGCTGATGCGCGACGACGGACGCATGGTGATGCTCGGCGCGCAGCGCACCCGCCTCAACTGCAACTGGAAATACTACGCCGACCAGGAAGGCTTTCATGCGCCGCTGCTGCATGCCGCCTTCAAGCTGCTCGGATGGCAGGGCGGTTCGGGCCAGCGCGTGACGACGGCATTCGGCCATCAGGTGTACGACTATGAAACCGCGCCGTACAAGGACAATCACTTCCTGAAAGATCCGTCCGTCGTCAAGAGCAGCAAAAATGGCGGACTGGTCGGCAAGATCGCCCCGGCCACCACCTTCAGCGACCACCTCGATACGCTGACCTTGCGCTTCATGCGCCCGCGCGGCGTGCATGAAGTGGAAGTGCACTACACCTATTTCGCGCCGGCGGATGAACAGGGTGAAGCGCTCGAGCATCGCATACGGCAATCGTCGAACCTGCTCGGTCCTTCCGGCCTGATCAGCCTGGAAGACGGCGCGGTGTTCAAGCGCCTGGAATTCTCCACGCATGCCGGCGGCCAGCCAAAATTCCTTGCCGGCGTCGGCAAGTCGGATGACCCGGCCAAGGGCAACCAGAACGATGAGGCCGGCAACCTGCTGCAATGGGCCACTTACCGTCGACTGATGGGATTATGAGAAAGATGAACGAAGATTACGCAGCGATCGACGCGCTTCAGAATGAGTACGTGCTGGCGCTCGACGACCGCAACTGGGATGGATGGCTGAACTCGTTTACGGCGGACGGCCAGTATTTCGCGGTGGCCGCCGACGATGCGGCCGCGGGCCGGCCGCTGGCGCTGATGATGGACGACTGCCCCGAACGCCTGCAGGATCGCGTGTCCTACATCACCCGGGTCTGGACCTATGAGGAGTACCAGACGCGCCACTTCGTACAGCGCCTCAAGACCACGCGGGCCGGCGACAATGAATACGACGTGGTGTCCAATTTTTCGATTTTCTTCACCAGCGAAGCGGGGGAGTCCAGCATCCTGGCGGTCGGCAAATACGAGGACCGCGTGCTGGTCTCGGCCGAGGGCGCGCGCTTCAGGAAGAAGCGCGCGGTGATCGACAGCTTTCTGCTGCCGCGCTATCTGGTGTATCCGCTCTAAGATCAGATCCGTTCCTGCACCGCTCTCTCCGCCATCGCCTGATCGACCCTTTCGCGCGTCCATTCGGGCGCGACCAGTTCGATGAAATCGTAGGCGTAGCTGCGCAGGTAGCGATAGGGATCGATGATCAGCCGCAGGTCGCTGTGCCCGAACAGATGGTTGGCATCGATTGCCCTCAGTTCATGATCGTGCTCCGGCTCGAAAGCAGCAGTCGGCAGCACCGCGATGCCCACCCCCGCCCGCACATAGGCCTTCATCACCGTGGCATCCACCGCATACATGGCGATATCGAGTTCGATGCCGTTGGTCTGGAATGCGCGTCGTATCGCCCAGTCCACCGCCGATGAGGGGTCGACGGCGATGATCGGATAACCGGCGATATCCTCCAGCGTCACCTCGGATTTGCGCAGCAGCGGATGGCCGGCCGGTACAATCACGCTGCGCGACACCAGTCGGCAGGGGATTTCGAGCAGGCCGTCGAGGCGGGTCAACGGCTCGATCGTCACGCCGATATCCGCTTCGCCCGACATCACCCGTTCGCTGACCTTGCCCGGCGTGCCCTGCAACATGTCGATGCGCACGCGTGGGTGCGCCTTCCTGAATTCGAGGATCACGTCGAACAGCAGATAGCGCACATGAATATGCATCGCCGCCAGCGCCAGCGGTCCCCGGTCGGCATAGGTGAACTCATCCCCCATGTAACGCAGGTTATCGGCGTCCTTCAGCATGCGCCGCACCACCTTCAGCACCTCGGCGCCGCGTTCGCTGACGTCGACGATGCGGCCGTTTCGGCGCACGAATATATTGGTGTTCAGTTCCTCTTCGAGCAGGCGTATCTGCTTGCTGATGCCAGGCTGCGAGGTATGTAGCATTTCCGCGGCGTGCGAGATGTTAAATCCGGAATCGGCGATGGCGCACAAGTAACGAAATTGTTGGAGCTTCATTTGTTCCAGGTGATCGGCAAAGCCGGATGAATTGTTTTTCAGGCAGGGTAGTCTTCGGGTGCGTGAACTTTGCACCATATTTTCCTGGAATACAAGATTGCCTGACGATGCGGCACAGTCGGGCGAGATAACTATTTGCGAGGCACATGAATTTGACTTGAGCGGTTGCATAAAACACAAGACCGTTCCGGCCGGCGGCGCCCATCCCGATTCCATTCCATATCCTTCGGTTATACCTCCATAACAAACCGTTCATGTACGCCGGGCATGCACCTCGGTAAAGTAGCATTTTAGAAGCATCGCGTAGAGTCCGGCGGTTTGGCCGCAGGGCGCCGACGATGCCCACGAACGAGGAGACGCGCGTTGGCGACAACCATAGAATTCTTTTTTGATTTCGCGAGTCCGTACGCCTATCTGGCGCATGTGCGCCTGCCGGAGATCGCCCGCCGGAACAGGTGCTCGATCTCGTATCGCCCTGTCGATCTGCCTGAAATCAAGCGCGCCGCCGGCAACATCGGCCCATCCTCGCATTTTCTACCGGCGCGCAAGCGCTACATACAGCAGGACACCGCACGCTGGGCCAGGCGCTACGGCGTGCCGATCGCGCAGCCGTCGAACTTCGATTCGGCACGCCTCAACCGCGGCGTCTTTCTCGCCATCGGGCGCGGCGTCGCCACCGAATACGTGGACGCGGTCGGACGCCGGGTCTGGGCCGAAGGCGGCGCCATGAACGACGAGAGCCTGCTGGCCGGGGTCGCCGCCGACATGGGCTGGGATGCGAAGGAATTCATGCTCTATACCACCTCGGAAGCCGCCGCCGCCGCGCATCGCGCCACTCTGGAAGTCGCGCGCAAGTACGGCGTGTTCGGCGTACCGATCATGGTCGCCGGCGAACAGCTCTGGTGGGGCAACGACCGCCTGCCATTCGTCGAATCTTATTTAGCCGCGCACGCTGGCGTGCCGGCCTGATCGCTGATGTTGAAAAGGACTTATTACCATGGCTGAAATCGTCGGCGCATTCTGCATACCGCACGACCCGTTTATCACCGCGCACACCGAACTGGCCGATCCCGACCAGGCCGCGCGCATCTTCGCCGCCTTCGAGCACATCCGTCAGGAGACCACGCGGCGCGGCGCCGACACCGTCATCGTCATCGGCGACGATCACTATGCGCTGTTCGGCCCGGATTGCCAGCCGCAG
>JAQGLQ010000163.1 GCA_028292785.1 Noviherbaspirillum sp.
GAGCCTCACGCGGCCGGTGATGCGCGCAACCGCGCCGATTAAGCAAAATCAGTTCGTGCGCGTTGCGCTGCAAGGCGCTATCGGTATTCCGGCGGAGATGGACTTCGCATTGGCGGAGGCGCGGCAGACGGGACCGAACAGGCGCTCCGTGGGCGGCGCGCGCAATATGCTGCTCGACGAGCGCTCGGTGACCGCCCGGGTCCGCATCGGTCAAGCAGACAGCCAATTCTTGCGATCCATCGCCGGAAGCTTGCAGGCGTCACCGTTCGGCCGCGTGAAGCCCGGCAAGCAAACCTATTCGTCCGTGCAAGTGGTGCTCGACGATGTGCGGGTAACAAAAGCGGGCGAGGCCGGTGGATTTTTTTATGAGGTCTATCTGGACTTGCCGCGCGGAGCCGATCCCTCCAACCTTGATAAATACCGTCTGGGCAGCTTCGGGCCATTCGAAATTGCAGCGGCAAAGCATCACGGCGATGCGGCACGCCTGGTCTTTCCCGCCACGCAATTGCTCGAGAGCTTCTCGCCCACGCAAGTAATGGAAATGAAGGTGTCGTTCGTTCGCGTCAACGGTGATTCGACCCCGGGCGGACCGGCTATCACCATCGGCGAGATGCGGATCGAACTGTCGACGGACAATATCGAATGATGCGACGCCCGCCAAGTCAGCGGGCTTTCATGCGCGTCAGCGCATCGCCGACCGTCGGATAGCGCAGGCTCACATGCAGCTCGGACTTCATTCTCTTGTTGAGCAGGCGGCGCGACTCGGACATGAATGAAAGAAGCATGGGAGACACCGCATGCTCAAGTTGCTCGCGCGGCAGGCGTGAGGGCCGTGGAAGACCGAACGTATCCGCCACGGCATCGAAATAATCACCCATCTTCATGCCGGAATCGTCCGAGGCGTGATAAATGCGGCCCGGCCCCGACCGGAACAGGGCCGACGCGATAATGCGCGCCAGGTCATCCGCATGGATATGGTTGGTGAACACATCGTCTTCGCGCGCCAGGGCCGGCGTCCCTTTTCGCAGCCGTTCGAGCGGCAGGCGGTCCGCCGCATAAATGCCGGGCGCGCGCAGGATCGCAAGGCGCGATGCGCTGCGCCGCGACCACGCGCGCAGAACGTTTTCCGCATCCACCCGGCGCACGGCGCGCGAATTCCGGGGATTCACTTTCCGCGTCTCATCGATCAGCGCGCCGTCGCAATTTCCATAGACTCCCGTGGTGCTGACATAAACAAGCCGTGCCCGCTCGGGTAAAATGACGATCAGATTGCGCGTGCGTGTGTCCTGCAGGCCGTCCGGCGGCGGCGGCGCCAGATGAACGATGCGGTCGGCCAGGCCCGCGAGCCGCGCGAGGCTCGCAGGCCGGTCGAGGTCGGCAACCACAGGTACGGCGCCGGCGTCGCGCAATGCGGCTTTGCGGGACTCCTGACTCGTGACGGCGAATACGCGAAACCGATCGCGCACCAAGGGCAGCAGACGCATGCCGACATCGCCGCAACCCACGATCAATAAGCGCGGCCGACCGATTTTATTCATGTCTTTATTTTTCATCATCGGAATTGTATGACTTTCCAAGTAACAGTCCAGCCGAGCGGCCGGCAATTCACCTGCGACGAAGGCGAGACGATTTTGACAGCGGCGATCCGCGCAGGCGTCGGCCTTCCCTATGGCTGCAAGAACGGCGCCTGCGGCTCATGCAAGGGCAAGCTGATCGAGGGCTCGGTGGTCCATGTGACTCATCAGGAACGTGCGTTGTCGGCGGCGGAGGAAACCAGGGGCATGTCGCTGTTCTGCTGCGCGCGGCCGCAATCGGACGTGGTGATCGAAGCGCGCGAGGTGCTGGGCATTGGCGAGTTCCCGATCAAGAAGATGCCGGTCCGCATCGCGAAACTCGACAAGGCAGCCGATGACGTGATGCTGATCTCGCTGCAATTGCCGGCCAACGAGCGGCTGCAGTATCGCGCCGGGCAGTTCCTCGAGTTCATTCTCAAGGACGGCAAACGCCGCAGCTACAGCATGGCCAACGCACCGCATCTGGACGAGCATGTGACACTGCACGTCCGGCACATGCCGGGCGGACTGTTCACCGATCATGTGTTCAGCACGATGAAGGTGCGGGACATTCTTCGCATCGAGGGGCCGATGGGGACATTCTTCCTGCGCGAAGACTCGGACAAGCCGATGATATTGCTCGCATCGGGAACCGGCTTCGCGCCGCTCAAGGCCATTGTCGAGCATGCCATCGACAAGAACACCGAGCGTCCCATGGTGCTGTACTGGGGCGGACGCCGGCCCAAGGATCTGTATATGAGTGCGCTATGCGAGGAATGGGCGCGCACCGTGCCCCACTTCCGATTCGTGCCGGTCATCTCGGATGCGCTGCCGGAGGATGGCTGGACCGGCCGTACCGGATATGTGCACCGCGCCGTGATGGAGGATATTCCCGACATGTCGGCCTACCAGGTCTATGCATGCGGCGCTCCTCTGATGGTGGAATCGGCTCAGCGCGATTTCGTCGCCCAATGTAGACTTCCGGAAGAGGAATTCTATGCCGATTCGTTCACCTCGGAAGCGGACCTGCCGCATGAACAGCAGTCATAGCTGGCAAGAAAAGCTTTTGACGCATCGCGCGAATCGGCATACCATTGGCTTCATGAACACTTCGGCCAGACACTTGCGACGCCGTTCCCCGCTGCCTCAGCCCTGGAAGCCGTGCGTGTAAGCGTTTGCTGATCACTAAGCCACAGGCCTTCCCTGTGGCTTTTTTTTTGACTGCATCTTTTCACAATTTTTTAACACCGCCTTTACCCAGGAGTCCGACATGGAATTCAGCCAGTACAACGTCAATGCGCTCATGCATATCACCAACCGGCCGCCTATCATTTTCACCGAAGGCAGCGGCATGTGGATGACGGACAATACCGGCAAACGCTATCTCGACTATCTGCAGGGCTGGGCGGTCAACTGCCTCGGCCATTCGCCGCGCTGCATCGTGGAGGCCCTCACCGCCCAGGCAGGCAAGCTCATCAACCCGTCGCCGGCCTTCTATAACGAACCGTCGGTCCAGCTGGCAACACTTCTTACCGACAACTCCTGCTTCGATCGCGTGTTCTTCGCCAACAGCGGCGCCGAGGCGAATGAAGGCGCCATCAAACTTGCGCGCAAATGGGGCAAGAAAAACAAAAACGGCAGCGGCGGAAACCGCTTCGAAATCATCACCTTCAATCACGCCTTCCATGGACGCACGCTGGCCACCATGTCGGCCAGCGACAAGCCGGGCTGGGACACGATGTTCGCGCCGCAGGTGCCGGGCTTCCTGAAAGCCGAGTTAAATGACCTCGACAGCGTGGAGAAACTGATCACCGAGAACACCGTCGCGGTGATGCTCGAACCGGTACAGGGCGAAAGCGGCGTGATCCCCGCCAGCCGCGAATTCATGAAAGGCCTGCGCGCGCTCACCAAGCAGCGCAATCTGCTGCTGATCGTTGACGAAGTGCAGACCGGCATGGGACGCACGGGCGAATTGTTCGCTTACCAATTGTCGGACATCGTCCCGGATATCATGACGCTCGGCAAAGGCATAGGCGGCGGCGTGCCGCTCGCCGCGCTGCTCGCGCGCGAGGAAATCGCCTGCTTCGAACCCGGCGAACAAGGCGGGACCTATAACGGAAATCCGGTAATGACGGCGGTCGGCGTTGCGGTCATTACCGAATTGCTGAAACCCGGCTTCCTGCAATCGGTGAAGGACAAGGGCGGCTACCTGCGGGCCGAGCTCAACAAGCTGTCCGCCAAACATGGCCTTGAAGGCGAGCGCGGAGAAGGCCTGCTGCGCGCGCTCAAGCTGGGCAAGGACATTGGTCCGAAGATCGTCGACGTCGCGCGCGAGATGACACCGGTCGGTCTGCTGCTTAACTCGCCGCGTCCCGACCTGCTTCGTTTCATGCCGGCGCTGAACGTGGAAAAGGAAGAGATCGACCAGATGGTGTCGATGCTGTCCGACATCTTGACGAAGCTGGGGCACTAAACCCTTGCCCCTGCAGCACGTCGCAGGGTTCAGAGTGGATTGACAGCTAGCAAAGACAGTTGGCAAAAAGGGCGGCATCACTCGATGCCGCCCTTTCCATTTTCAGAAACCGAAGGCTATTTCTTGCGTACCGGCGGCAAGTCGGTGCATACGCCTTCGAACACTTCCGCCGCCATGCCTATCGTTTCGCCCAGAGTCGGATGCGGATGGATGGTCTTGCCGATATCGACCGCATCGGCGCCCATCTCGATGGCCAGCGCGATTTCGCCGATCATGTCCCCCGCATGCGTGCCGACGATGCCGCCGCCGACGATACGGTGCGTCTCGGCGTCGAACAGCAGCTTGGTGAAGCCTTCGTCGCGACCATTCGCGACCGCACGGCCGCTGGCGGCCCAGGGGAACAGGCCTTTTTCGAGCTTCACGCCGGTTGCCTTCGCTTCGTCTTCAGTGATGCCCACCCATGCCACTTCCGGGTCGGTATATGCGACCGACGGAATCACCCTGGCGTCGAAATGCGACTTCTGCCCGGCGGCCGCTTCCGCCGCGACATGGGCCTCATGCACCGCCTTGTGCGCCAGCATGGGCTGTCCCACAAGGTCGCCGATCGCGTAGATGTGCGGAACGTTGGTACGCATCTGCGAATCGACATCGATGAAGCCGCGATCCGTGACGATCACGCCCGCCTTGTCGGCTGCAATCTTCTTGCCGTTCGGGCTGCGGCCGACGGCCACCAGCACCATGTCGTACATCTGCGGGTCGGGCGCGGCGATCGATGGGTCGGCGCTTTCGAAACTGACCTTGATGCCTTCCTTGAGCGCTTCGACCGCCACTGTCTTGGTCTTGGTCATGATCTTGTCGAAGCGCTTCTCATTGAATTTCTGCCAGACCTTCACCAGGTCCCGGTCCGCGCCCTGCATCAGGCCATCCAGCATTTCCACCACGTCGATCCGCGCGCCCAGCGTCGAGTAGACGGTCGCCATTTCCAGGCCGATGATGCCGCCGCCGATTACCAGCATGCGCTTCGGCACGGCGCGCAGTTCGAGCGCGCCGGTGGAGTCGACGATGCGCGGGTCCTGCGGCACGAAGGGCAGGTTGACCACCGATGAACCCGCCGCGATGATGGCCTGCCTGAACTGCACGGTCTTTTTGGCGCCGTCGGCGGCAGTGACTTCGAGGTGATTCGGGCTGACGAACTGACCGACGCCCTGCACGACGTTGACCTTGCGCGCCTTGGCCATGCCGGCCAGGCCGCCGGTCATCTTGCTGATGACCTTGTCCTTGTATGCACGCAGCTTGTCGATATCGATTTCCGGTTTGCCGAAGGTCACGCCGTGCGAGGCCATCGCAGCAGTTTCATCGATCACGGCAGCGACATGCAGCAGCGCCTTGGAGGGAATGCAGCCGACATTCAGGCACACACCACCGAGGGTCGCATAACGTTCGACCAGCACGGTGGACATGCCCAGGTCGGCGGAGCGGAAGGCAGCCGAGTAGCCGCCGGGACCGGCACCGAGGACCAGCATGTCACATTCGATATCCGCCTTGCCGCCGAAGCTGCCTGCCGGCGGCGCATTGACCGCGGGAGTTGCGGGTGCGGCAGGAGCGGCGGCCTGCGGCGCAGCGGCGCCCGCCTCGACCGTCAGCAACGGCGAACCTTCGCTGACCTTGTCGCCAACCTTGACCTTCAATTCCTTCACCACGCCGGCCTGGCTCGAAGGAATTTCCATGCTGGCCTTGTCGGATTCGACGGTAATCAGCGATTGGTCCACCTTGATCGTATCGCCCGGCTTGACCAGCAGTTCAATGACTTCGACTTCCTTGAAATCGCCGATATCCGGCACCTTCACGTCGACCACGCCGGTTGGGCTGGGCGCGGCCGGGGCCGGCGCGGCTGGAGCGCTTGCTGGCGCGGCACTCTGGGGCGCGGCAGCCGCGGGCTGGGCCGGGGATGCGGCGG
>JAQGLQ010000165.1 GCA_028292785.1 Noviherbaspirillum sp.
CCGGCCGGCGGCCCGTCGTTTGCTTTGACCTAGCGCAGCCAGGTCAATCCCAATCCCGTGATGGCGCACGCGGCAATCAGCTTGATCGTTCCGACTTTGAAGCGAAATAGCGCGATGCATGCAGCGAGGGTAATGGCGATCGCGATGTAGTCCCATTCGCGGGCTGGCCTCCCGAGCTGGAACACATGTTCCGCAAAAAATACTGCAAGGCTCACAATGACACCGACGACCGCGGCGGAAATCGCCGTTAGCGGCGCCGTCAGCTTGATGTTGTCGCGCGTCGCCTCGACGAAGGGACCCCCGGCCAATATAAAAATGAACGACGGCAAAAACGTAAAGAAGGTTGCGACGCATGCGCCGAGCGCGCCGGCAAGAAACAGATCCGTGCCGAACAGTTGTTTGGTCCAGCCTCCCACGAAGCCGACAAATGCCACGATCATGATCAGCGGGCCTGGCGTGGTTTCGCCTAGCGCCAAGCCATCGATCATCTGTGCGGCTGTAAGCCACTGAAAATTCCCTACCGCGCCCTGATACACGTAAGGCAGTACCGCATAGGCGCCGCCGAATGTCATCAGCGCGGCTTTCGTAAAGAACCATCCCATCTGGGTCAGCGGATTCGTCGCGCCGAACAGGGCCGCGACGATGATCAGGCCCACCCCTCCAAGACCAATTCCGATCGCGGTTGTCACGATTAGCTTGCGCCACGTGAAACGGGCATGAGGAGGGGTGGGCGTATCGTCATCGATCAACGCAGGTCCGAAACTGATTTTGCTGGCGCCGGTATGGCTGCCCGCGAGCTTGAATTTGTCCGGAATAAATCGGCCGCCAATCGCGCCAAGTGCCGCGGCAACCGCAACAATTGCGGGAAATGGCACCTCCATGACCGTGATCGCCAAGAAGGCAGCGGTTGCAATTGCCATGAGCCAAGCGTTCTTCAGCGTTTTGGAACCTATGCGCCAAGCTGCTGCCAATACAATGGCGACGACAGCCGGTTTTATTCCGTACAGCACGTTTGTCACGATGGGAACATTGCCGAATTCAATGTATATCCATGACAGCGCAATCAGAATCACTAAGGAGGGAAGGACGAACAGCACGCCTGCGATGATCCCGCCCCAGGTACGATGCATGAGCCAGCCGATATACACCGCGAGTTGCGTTGCCTCCGGGCCGGGCAACAACATGCAGTAATTCAGCGCATGCAGGAAGCGTTGCTCCGATATCCAGCGGCGCCTTTCAACCAGGTCGGCGTGCATCAGGGCGATCTGGCCGGCCGGGCCGCCAAAGCTGATGAAGCCCAGTTTCAGCCAGTACCAGAAGGCAGCGGAGAGTGTGACGGGCACAGGTGCCGTGGTTGTAGTTGATGGCATATCGGAGTAATTCCGGCAGATGTGAAGGTGGTAGTCCAGTCAGGGCCAACGCCCGGCCGAAAAGGCCTGTTCAGCGTCCATGAAAAAGGGGAGCAGATGCTCCCCTATGCATATTGCAAGACATATCCTTTTCCGAAAATGCGTCGGCAAAGGATATGAAAACCGTTAGCGGCGCGTCTCGACCTGTATCAGTGGCTCGGACGATGGTGCCGGAACGGGTTTGCGCTCGCGTGGAACGCGGGGCGAAGGAACGACTTTCGCCGCCTGTTCTTGTGCGACGCGAAGCTTTTCCGGATCGGTCACCGCCAAGGTCAGTCCAGCCGCAGCCAACATCTCGCGCAGGCTTTCTGATTGCATCGAGATTGCGGGGGCCGGGCGCATAGCGGCTTGCGGCACCGGCTGCTCTACCGGCGGCGTCTCGGTGGGTGAGGGCTGCGGAATTGCTTCTCTCTGCGTGATGCTGGTTGTGGGCTCGGTTTCGGCAGCCGCTGTCACCGCTGGCTCGTCAGGCGTGATCGCGGCGATAGGTGCTTGTTCCGCTTCGGGCTCGACGGATTTTTCGGGAGCTGCCGGTTCCGCATGTTCTGATCCGGCGGCAGACGAAGCTGGCGACAACGCTTCACCAGCGACGGCCACCTCGGCCGTCACCGCGACCGTCACAGGAGCTTCAACAGCTTCGATCGCGACCGCAACCGGTACTGCCATCGCTACCTGGGTAAGCTCCGGCTGCTCTGGCGCCGCGGCCGCAACTGCTGCTTCCGTTTCGCTGTTCTCGGTGTCGCCGACTGCTACCTCGCCGTTTTCGCGTTCGCGGCGATTGCGGTTGCGTCCTCCACGGCGGCGGCGGCGGCGCGGTTCTTCACCTGCTTCGCCGATTTCCTCTTCACCGGGGATCCGGCCTTGCGGCAGTTCATTTATTTCATCGGTCGCAAGCTCTGCGCGCGTTTCCGGCACGAGATCCGCCGGGGCCAGCTCCGCATTGCTTGCCAGGGTTTCTTCAACGGCAGCCTCCTTGCGCTCTTCGCGTTGGCGCTGCTGGCGCTCGGCGCGTTCGGCATTGTTGCGTTCGCGTCGCGCCTCGCTCGGTTCGCGTGCTGTGGTTTCGCCATCATCGCGCTTGGCCTCGTTATTCTCGCGTCTGGATTCATTGCTCTCGCGAGGAGGGCGCGGTTGTCTCGGTTGTTTCGGCGCGGGCGGTGCGTCCGCGACGACGGCTTGCGCTTTTTTCTGTGAAGCTTCTTCGCGCGCTTCGGCCCGGACTACATCGCGCTCTTCTCCGCGTTCACGCCCGCCACGGCCTCGGCCGCGATTGCGCGTGCCCCGACCGTTGCCGCGTTCTCCACGTTCACGATTGGGTTGCTGCTTTTCTTCCACGACCGGAGCAGGCGCCGCAGCCTGAGGCACTGGCTTTTTGCGGAAGAATCCGAACATCCGGCTGAAAAAGCCCTGTTCCGCCGGAGCCATTACCGCCGGTGCCGCCAGCGTCGCCTCGACCGGCTTGCGCTCGACAACAGGTGCCGGCTGATCAGGGGTGATTCCCTTGACCATGGCTTCCTGACGCGGCTTGGCTTCTTCCTTCTGGCGCTTGTTGTAACTGATGTCGGTATCGGCCTGCTCCGCCATATCATAGCTGGCATGGCTTTCTTCCAGCCTTGGATCGTCGTGCTTGATGCGCTCGAGCTTGTAATGCGGCGTCTCGAGATGCTTGTTTGGAATCAGGATAATTGCTACACGATGCCGTGTTTCGATCTTCAGGATTTCGCCGCGCTTTTCGTTCAGCAGAAAAGCTGCCACGTCGACTGGCGCCTGCACATGGATCGCGGCCGAGTTTTCTTTCATCGCTTCTTCCTGGATGATGCGCAGGACTTGCAACGCGGAAGATTCGGTGTCGCGTATATGTCCGGTTCCGTTGCAGCGCGGACAAGTGACGTGACTGCCTTCGGATAGCGAAGGACGCAGGCGCTGACGTGATAGCTCCATCAGGCCAAAGCGGGAAATCTTGCCCATTTGCACGCGTGCGCGGTCATAGCGAAGCGCGTCTTTCAGGCGGGTCTCGACTTCGCGCTGGTTTTTCGCGTTCTCCATGTCGATGAAATCGATGACGATCAGGCCGCCGAGGTCGCGCAGACGCAATTGGCGGGCAACTTCATCAGCGGCTTCGAGATTGGTGTTGAGCGCGGTAGTCTCGATATCGCTTCCGCGCGTTGCGCGCGCGGAGTTGACGTCGATCGAAACCAGGGCTTCGGTGTGATCGATCACGATCGCGCCGCCGGACGGAAGAGGGACCGTGCGGGAATAGGCGGTTTCGATCTGGTGCTCGATCTGAAAGCGGGAGAACAGCGGTACATCATCGCGATAGCGTTTGACCCGGTGAACCATGTCGGGCATCACATGACTCATGAACTGCTGGGCCTGCTCATAAATATCGTCCGTGTCGATCAGGATTTCGCCGATGTCAGGCTGAAAATAATCACGGATGGCGCGAATGACGAGGGAGGATTCCTGGTAAATCAGGAACGCGCCGGAAGAAGACTGGCCGGCACCTTCGATCGCACGCCAGAGTTGCATCAGGTAATTAAGGTCCCACTGAAGCTCGTCTATATTGCGGCCAATGCCGGCGGTGCGCGCAATGACGGACATTCCCGAAGGCAACTGCAGTTTATCCATCGTTTCGCGCAGCTCCTGACGATCTTCGCCTTCGACCCGTCGCGAAACGCCGCCACCGCGCGGGTTATTCGGCATCAGAACCAGATACCGCCCGGCAAGCGATATGAAGGAAGTGAGAGCCGCCCCCTTATTGCCGCGCTCTTCCTTTTCAACCTGAACCACGATCTCCTGGCCTTCACGCAGCGCATCCTTGATCGAGGCGCTTCGGACGTCGACGCCATCCTTGAAGTAGTTGCGCGCAACTTCCTTGAAGGGAAGGAATCCGTGGCGTTCTTCTCCATAATTAACGAAGCATGCCTCGAGGGAAGGTTCGATTCGGGTGATTACTCCCTTATAAATATTGGACTTGCGTTGTTCACGTCCGGCCGTTTCTATATCGATGTCAATGAGTTTTTGCCCATCGACAATTGCCACGCGCAACTCTTCCTGCTGCGTGGCGTTAAACAACATACGTTTCATTTTGTCTACTCCGGGACCCTAAGGTCGCTTTAATGCTGCTCTACAGCAAAGTACAGGGATGTACGCGAGGGCGGAGTGCTTGAGGAAGGGAATTGCCTTGGAGTGCGCAAGAGCTATACATGTAAACTTTTGCTGCAACGGGGGCGCGGATGAAATTGACGGGAATGCCGACTATTTGCACGCTTCGCGACCTGCGCGTCGAGGGAATCGAGCGCAAAAGATAAATTCGCAGTCAGTGTGCACGTTAATAGAGCCAAACAAAACATAAGTTTAGCGAATTGGCAAACACATCTCAATTACATCAACCAGCAAGCATCCCTTTGTTCAGGCAATGCTTGCCAGACTTATCCATACTATTCAAGCATTCTGGTCCATCCTTCCCGCGCGCTATCCGATCGCAACAGCGGTGCGACCTTGACTCGCGCAGGAATGATGCGTACACGTCTTTTCCATCTAATTTGCAAATTGGCGAGGCTGGTGGAGACGCCCCTGTGTAGAATGTGCTTTTTATTCTTACACGTGCAGCGGCACTATAACTGCTGCGAAACAATTATATATTCAAAATGAAGGACTTAGCGAGATTTTCTGGTAAGTCGAATCAAACAGAATCGTCGTTCCAACCAGCGCAAGTTTCGCCGCAAGTTCAGCTGATTACGATTTCCGTTGAAGAAGCCAATCAGCGTATCGATAATTTCCTGATCCGCATTTGCAAGGGCGTACCGAAGAGCCACATCTATCGGATTTTGCGCTCCGGAGAAGTGCGGGTCAATAAAGGACGCATCGATCAGACTTATCGCCTCAGGGAAGGTGACGTAGTGCGCGTGCCGCCTGTGCGGGTTGCGGAAAAACCAAGCGTTTCGATTCCCGGAATGGAATTTGCGATTCTGTTCGAGGACAGTCATTTGCTGGTGATCGACAAGCCTGCCGGCGTAGCCGTTCATGGTGGCTCCGGAATAAGTTATGGAGTAATTGAACAATTGCGCGCTTCCCGGCCCGATGCGAAGTTTCTCGAACTGGTCCATCGGCTTGACCGGGAAACCTCTGGTATTCTGCTGCTCGCCAAACGAAGGTCGGCGTTGACAAACTTGCATGAACAGATGCGCGAAGGGCAGACGGACAAACGGTATCTCACCCTGGTGCATGGCAATTGGAAAAACCAGCGGCAGCATGTGAAATTGCCGTTAGTTAAATATACGACGCCCGAGGGAGAACGACGGGTAAGGGTGCAGGCGGACGGCTTGGCATCTCATACAATATTCAGCTTGGTAAGGAAAATCGGTGACTATGCCTTGCTCGAGGCAGAGCTGAAAACAGGGCGCACCCATCAGATACGTGTTCATCTCGCCTCCAATGGATTTCCGATTGCAGGCGATGACAAGTACGGTGATTTCGGATTGAATCGCACGCTTCAAAAGGCTGATAGCACACGCGCCGCTCTGAAGCGAATGTTTCTTCATGCACACCAGATTACCTTTACCCATCCGGAAACGGGGAAGCCGATTACGCTAAAAGCCCCTCTTCCCCCTGAATGTGTCCACTTCCTGAAAAGCCTTGAGGGGGGTGGAAGGGCGGAAGGATCGGCCGGCGAGAATCAGGATTCATGACCAAGGAGCCGGCGGCGGATGGCTGCCGGAAAAAATGGCTAGAAAAAAATTTGATCTGATCGTGTTCGATTGGGACGGCACGCTGATGGACAGCACCGCCACGATCGTGCATTGCATACAGGCGGCTGCACGGGATCTGGGAGTTCCAGTGCCGGAGCATAGGACTGCATCGTATGTAATCGGGCTCGGTTTGCAGGACGCGATGGAAGCCGCGCTCCCGGGCCTCGATCCGAAATACTATCCGCGAATCGTGGAACGCTATCGTTTCCATTATCTGACGAAGGATCAAGGCCTCACGTTGTTTCAGGGTGTGCGCGAAATGCTGACCGAGTTGTCCCAACAAGGATATTTTTTGGCAGTAGCCACGGGCAAGAGCAGGGTCGGTCTGAACCGAGCCCTTGATGCGGCTAATCTGTTATCCGTATTCGATGCGACCCGATGCGCCGATGAAACATTCTCCAAGCCGCACCCCGCAATGTTGCAAGAATTAACACGGGAACTTGGTCAGGATATGCAGCGGACTGTCATGATCGGGGATACTACGCATGATTTGCAGATGGCGATCAATGCCGGAGCAGCAGGGATAGCAGTGCACTATGGCGCCCATCCATCCGAGGAATTGCAGTTGTTGAATCCGCTTTATTCGGCCAATTCGGTGACCGAGCTCCATACTTGGCTGAACGAGAATGCATGATGACTGAGGACGCGATTTACATTTGTCCATCCGATGCCTTGATCAATGGTGCGAAAGGCGTGCGGTTTCCGGTCACAGCGGGTAACGAAGATGCAAGTGGATTCGTTATCCGATATCGAGGCACTGTTTACGGCTACCTTAACCGGTGTGCCCACGTGCCAATTGAACTGGACTGGAATCAGGGCGATTTCTTCGATTCGGACGGACTGTACCTGATGTGTTCGACGCATGGAGCGATTTATACGCCGCAGGATGGGAGATGCGCGGGCGGTCCTTGCAGAGGCGGTCGACTGCGCTCGATTCAGGTTTGCGAGGAGGACAGCCATGTGTTCTGGCAACCCGATGACTATCTCAGGCCGGTGAGGGCTTGAATTTCATGGAAAAGAAAAGAGTGACAACGAATGAATAGTTACAACGCGGAAGGAACCGAGACATCACAGTCGGCAGGGATTCAGAATCCTGACGGCTCTGCCAACCTGCGAAGCGGAAACGGCTGGGAGCGGGAAGTGCTTGAAAAACTCGCATTTGCCACGTTAAGGGAGCAGCGCGCCCGTCGTCGCTGGAGCGTTTTTTTCCGCTTCGCCTTGCTTGCCCTGGTTCTGTGCGGGATGTGGATTGCGTTCGATCTGGGCGGAGCGAATGTAGAGCCTGTCGGTACTCATACGGCGCTCATCGAAATCGATGGCACTATCGAATCCGGCACTTCCGGAGCCGCCGATTCAGTAATTCCAGCTCTCAACCGCGCCTATGCGGAGGAGAACTCCGTCGGTGTCATCCTGCGCATCAACAGCCCTGGCGGCAGCCCTGTCCAAGCGGGAATCATCAATGACGAAATCGGTCGATTGCGCAAGGCCTATCCTCGCAAACCCTTATATGTCGTGGTTGATGAAATCTGTGCCTCGGGCGGATATTACATTGCTGCAGCGGCGGACAAGATCTATGTGAACAAAGCCAGCATCGTCGGCTCCATTGGAGTGCTGATGGAAGGATTCGGCTTCACGGGTCTGATGGACAAAGTCGGCGTGGAACGCAGGCTGATGACGGCCGGCGAAAATAAAGGCTTCATGGACCCCTTCAGTCCACAAAGTTCAAAGCAGAAGACCTATGCGCAAGAGATGTTGAATGAAGTGCATCAGCAGTTCATCGATGTTGTCAGGCAAGGTCGAGGAAAGCGATTGAAAGAAACGCCTGAAACTTTTTCCGGACTTTTCTGGAGCGGTTCGAAAGCTGTCGAAATTGGTCTGGCCGATGGTTTTGGCACGGTGGATACCGTGGCGCGCGATGAACTGAAAGCCGAGGATATCGTTGATTACACTCAGCATGAAGGACTATCGGAAAGAATCCTCAAGAAATTCGGCGGCGCTGTCGGGACTGCCATGGCCGGTTCGATTTGGAGTTCGATGGCAAGACCGGCTCTCAGATAAACAAATCGGATCAAGCCATAAATAAATTGTGTACGCAATCTTGCTATCGGACTTGAAAGTTCGGATTCACATCTTATACTGCAGACGTCTGGCATCTACTTCGCACTTGGATACATAGTTGGTCAGTATCAAGAACGGGAGATATTGGACGAATACCACATCTTGGATGTGGGTCAGAGAAGTGTCGAACTTCTCACCTAAGT
>JAQGLQ010000172.1 GCA_028292785.1 Noviherbaspirillum sp.
TTGGCGATCAGCCTTTTCGCGGGAATCAGCGTGGGATGCACGCGCAGTTCGATACCGTGCACCGTGCGCTTGGCGATGCCCAGCAGCTTGATGCGGTATCCGAGCTGTTCGGCATAACGGATATCCGTCGCCTGCAGCTTGGTGATGCCCTCTACATATGCCTTGTCGAACTGGACCGGGATGCCGAAAGCGATAGCCGACATGATAGTCGCCTTATGCGCCGCATCGATTCCCTCGATATCGAACGTCGGATCGGCTTCCGCATAGCCGAGGCGCTGGGCTTCCTTCAACACCGTGTCGAAATCGAGCCCCTTGTCGCGCATTTCGGACAGGATGAAGTTGGTGGTGCCGTTGATGATGCCGGCAATCCACTCGATCCGGTTTGCGGTCAGGCCTTCGCGCAGGGCCTTGATGATCGGAATGCCGCCGGCGACCGCCGCCTCGAAGGCGACCATCACGCCTTTCGCTTGCGCGGCCTGGAATATCTCGGTGCCATGCGTCGCGAGCAGAGCCTTGTTGGCGGTCACGACATGTTTGCCGTTCGCGATCGCCTTCATGACGAGTTCCTTGGCGATCCCGTAGCCGCCGATGAGTTCGATGACGATGTCGATCTCCGGATTGTCAACCACGAGATGCGCATCGTTCACGACTTCGCATTCGCCGCGCGTGAGTTCGCGCGCGCGCTCGGTATTCAGGTCGGCCACCATCGCGATTTCGATGCTGCGGCCGGCGCGGCGCTTGATTTCTTCCTGATTGCGTTTCAGTACATTGAATGTTCCGGAACCGACGGTACCGATGCCTAGCAGGCCTACTTTGATGGGTTTCATGTTTTCGAAATATTGAATGCTGCTCTAGAGTTGCGCTGCCGGAGTTCGAACCGCCCGGCAGCCTGTGCCCGGCACTTCTATGCCGTGCCGTGACGCTTGCGGTAACTTTCCAGGAAATGGGAGATGCGACCAATCGATTCGGTCAGATCGTCCGAATTCGGCAGGAACACGACGCGGAAATGATCGGTAGTGGGGCAATTGAAACCGGTGCCCTGCACGATCAGCACGCGCTCTTCCGCCAGCAATTCATAGGCGAACTGCTGATCGTCGGCGATCGGGTAGATTTTCGGGTCGAGACGCGGAAACATGTACAGCGCCGACTTGGGCTTGACGCAGGTTACACCCGGAATGTCGGTCAGGAGCTTGTGCGCGAGGTCGCGCTGCTTCAGCAGGCGGCCACCCGGCGCCACCAGGTCGTTGATGCTTTGATAACCTCCCAGCGCCGTCTGGATCGCATACTGGCCCGGGGCGTTCGCGCACAGGCGCATCGAGGCCAGCATGTTGAGTCCCTCGATGTAATCCTTCGCATGCCGCTTCTCTCCCGAGACCACCATCCATCCTGCGCGGTAGCCGCATGAACGGTAATTTTTTGACAACCCGTTGAAGGTGATGAAGAGCACATCATCGGCCAGCGAGGCGAGCGAGGTATGCGTGTGCCCGTCGTACAGGACCTTGTCGTAGATCTCGTCGGCGAACACGATCAGCTGATGTTGCCGGGCGACTTCCACGATCTGCTGCAGCAGATCGACCGGATAAAGCGCGCCGGTCGGGTTGTTCGGATTGATGACGACAATCGCCTTGGTGTTCGGGGTGATCTTGCGCTTGATGTCCTCGATGTCCGGCATCCAATCGGCCTGCTCATCGCACACATAGTGCACCGGCTTGCCGCCCGAGAGACTGACCGCCGCGGTCCAGAGCGGATAGTCGGGCGCCGGCACCAGCACCTCGTCGCCGTTGTTGAGCAACGCATTCATGCTCATCACGATCAGCTCGGATGCGCCGTTGCCCAGATAGATGTCGTCGATGGTGACGCCCGCGACTTTTTTCTCCTGGGTGTAATGCATGATCGCCTTGCGCGGCGCGAACAAGCCTTTTGAATCCGTATACCCTGAGGCATTCGACAGATTACGGATCATGTCCTGCACGATCTCGTCCGGCGCATCGAAACCGAACACGGCCAGATTGCCGATGTTCAGCTTGATGATCTTGTGGCCTTCTTCTTCCATCTGTCGGGCCTTTTCAAGGACCGGGCCACGGATGTCGTAGCAGACATCAGCCAGTTTTTTCGATTTTTGAATCGGTCGCACAGGTACTTTCCCTTGTGTTTTTTGGAGCAACATGTGAACTCGATGTTGCAACGCGAAAAGGAACCATTGTGCCGAAAGCGCCTTGTTTTATCAATGCATATGAACCTGTCGAGGCGCGGAAGACGTTACAATGCCGCTTCTTTTTATTATTTGCCAGATACTCTTTTTCTAAGCCACCCGGCTGAGCGAATCGACGCAGCCTTGCAGCGGGCGGGCGCTCCGCACCGTGGCTGCGCCTGGAGCATGCCGGCGCGGCCTGTTCATTTCTGTGAATACCGAACAATCCGAAACGCCATGAAACTCCATCCCACACAGACCCAGCATTATCAGACTGTCACTGCATATGACGACGAAGGCGTCGAGATCAATGCGGTGCGCCATGCACACAGCCTGCTCGTCATGCCGGAAGTTCCCCCTGTCGCCTGGCCTCCGACATCGTTCGAGGCACTGACCGCCGAACATTTCGCCCCGATCGAGGCGGCGCAACCGGACGTGGTCATTCTCGGCACCGGCAAGCGCCAGCGATTTATCCATCCGAAGCTGACGGCGGCCCTTACCAGGCGCCGCATCGGCGTCGAATGCATGGACAATCAGGCGGCCTGCCGGACCTACAACATCCTGATGGCCGAAGGCCGCAAGGTAGCGCTGGCCCTGATCTTCGATGCCCGATAAAAACAACGCAAAACGCGCGATGATAGAACCATTCAAATCAAAAAAGATTATCTGCGTCCTACTGGTCATTTTTTGCCTCATCTGGTTTTACATGCTCGGCGCGCGCGCCCTGGTCCCGACCGATGAGGGGCGCTATGCGGAAATGGGCCGCGAGATGGCCGCCACGGGCGACTGGATCACCACGAGACTCAACGGCATCAAATATTTCGAAAAGCCGCCGCTGCAGGCCTGGATGAATGCCCTTACGTTCAGAGTATTCGGACTCGGCGAATGGCAGGCTCGCCTGTGGACCGGCCTGACCGGCTTGCTGGGCATTGCACTGGTGGCCCATGCCGGGCGACGGGTCTTCGGCGCGCGCGTCGGCCTTGCGGCTGGCGCGGTCCTCGGCGCGAGCTTCATGTGGGCCGCGCTCAGCCATGTCAACACGCTGGACATGGGTCTGGCTGCGATGATGACGCTGGCGCTTTGCGGACTATTGATAGCGCAGCGCGACGGGGCAAGTGTCCGGGAGCGGCGCAACTGGATGCTGCTGTGCTGGGCGGGAATGGCGCTGGCGGTCATGTCGAAAGGTTTGATCGGCGTGGTACTGCCGGGCGCGGTACTCGTGCTGTACACGATCGCCGCGCGTGATTGGGCTATCTGGAAACGGCTGCATTTCGCGGGCGGCCTGCTTGTATTTTTTGCAATCACCGTGCCATGGTTCGCGCTGGTCTCGATCAGAAATCCCGAGTTTGCGCATTTCTTTTTCATTCACGAACATCTTCAGCGCTTTACCAGCAATGTCCACCACCGCGAAGGAGCGTGGCATTACTTCTTCCCGATTCTGGTCGTCGGCATGCTTCCCTGGCTGGCAGTACTGCCGCAAAGTCTCTGGCATGGCGCAAAGAGTGAGTATTTGGCAACGAAAGCCGCCATCCACGGATTCCGCCCGAAAATGCTGTTGCTCATCTGGGCGGTGTTCATCTTCTTTTTCTTCAGCATCTCCGGCTCAAAACTGCCTTCGTACATCCTGCCCATCACTCCGGCGCTGGCATTGCTGATCGCGCTTTATCTGGAGCAGGCATCGCACAAGGCATTGATCGCCGCCGCCAGCCTGGTGGCCGTGTGCAGCGCCGTCGGACTTGCCTTCGTCGGCAGGATTCCTTCGATGCCGCAGGTTCCCTATGAAATTCCTTTGTATGAGAGCTATGTGCCATGGGCCGCGGCAAGCGGCGTCGTGGCCCTGGCCGGGAGCGTGCTTGCGATCTGGCTCGCCCGTCGGTATCGTGACTGGGCGTTTCTGATCCTGGCCATGACAGGCTTCATGACCAGCCAGCTGCTCATGTATGGACACGATACGCTCGGCCGCTATGCGGGCGCTTATATTCACGTTGGAGCCATCGAAGCAGAGCTCACCCCGGAGACGCCAATTTACGCCGTCGGCCGTTATGAGCAGGCACTGCCCTTCTATCTACGCCGGACATTCATCCTTGTCCAGAATGCCGACGAAATGGCATTCGGTCTGCAACAGGAACCTCACCTCTGGATTCCGCGGATCGAGGACTTCGTCGCAAAATGGACCGCCGACAATGCGGCCGAAAAAAAGTCAGTCGCTATCATGAGGCCGGAAATTTACCGCGACATGCAAAAGGCCGGAGTACCCATGCGCGTCATCGCGGAAGACCCGCGCCGCGTTGTCGTCACCAATCAACTCAAAAAATGAAAGCCTTTTCATGAGCCTGGGTACATTCGGGTTTATCCTTTCCGGCATATTACTCAACGCGCTGGCACAACTGCTGCTCAAAGCCGGCACGAACGCAGTCGGCGCGATTCATTTGACAGCTGACAACTGGCTCACAACCGGAATTCAGCTCGCTACGCAGTTGCCGATTATCGGCGGCCTCGCCTGCTATGTCGTATCGGTAATGGTATGGATCATCGGCTTGTCGCGAGTGGATGTGACAATCGCCTATCCGCTCCTGTCGCTGGGCTACATCGTCAATGCGATCGGCGCGTGGTATTTTCTGGGTGAAGCGGTCACGGTCCAGCGGGTCCTAGCCATTGGCATCATTGTTGCCGGCGTCGCGTTACTGACGCGCAGTTGAATCCGCGAATTCGCTGACCGGCAATTTTTCAAGATTGGACATATGACCGAATCCTTCCTGCCTTTTTCAAAACCGACCATCGACGAAGCCACCATTGCCGCGGTTGCCGACGTTCTGCGTTCCGGCTGGATTACCAGCGGGCCGAAGGTACAGGCATTCGAAACCCGGCTGTCGGAATATTTTGACGGCCGCACGGTTCGAACCTTTAATTCCGGCACATGCACCATGGAGATCGCATTGCGGATCGCCGGCATCGGTCCGGGCGACGAAGTGATCACGACGCCGATTTCATGGGTAGCGACAGCCAATGTCATCCTCGAAGTCGGGGCGACGCCAGTGTTCGCCGATATCGATCCGCTCACGCGCAACATCGACCTCGACAAGCTGGAAGCAGCGATCACTCCTCGCACCAGGGCGGTGATTCCGGTTTATCTCGCCGGGTTGCCGGTCGACATGAGCAGGCTTTATGCGATCGCGAAAAAGCACAATCTGCGCGTGATCGAAGATGCTGCCCAGGCAATCGGTTCGAGCTGGGAAGGCCGGCGAATCGGCACCTTCGGCGACCTGGTCTCCTTCAGTTTTCAGGCAAACAAAAATATCACGACCTCCGAGGGCGGCTGCCTCGTCCTTGCAGACGCGGATGAAGCCCGACTGGCCGAGAAATACCGCCTGCAAGGGGTGACCCGCCATGGTTTCGACGGGATCGACGTCGACGTGCTGGGCGGTAAATTCAATATGACGGATATTGCCGCCGCCATCGGACTCGGACAGTTCGCGCGTATCGATGAGGTGACGGCAAGACGCCGTTCGCTGGCACGATACTATTTCGAGCTTTTCGGCGCCGATTTCGAAGCGAAGTACGGAGCGCAGTTGCCGGTGCCGGACTTCGAGCAGAGCAACTGGCACATGTTCCAGATCGTGCTGCCCGACCGGATCAAGCGTTCCGATTTCATGGAGCAAATGATGAAGAACGCTGTCGGTATCGGTTATCACTATCCTGCCATTCATCTCTTTACGCTTTATCGCGAGCGCGGCTTCAGGGAAGGCATGTTCCCGGTCGCCGAGAAAATCGGCCGCCTGACCGTGACCCTGCCGATGTTCTATGCCATGACCAGCGCCGACGTCGAGCGCGCGGTCAAGGCCGTCAAGGCGGTGCTGGCAAAATGAAGGTGATCGCCATGAAACCCGAGCTGTCGGTCGTGATACCGATCTACAACGAGGA
>JAQGLQ010000180.1 GCA_028292785.1 Noviherbaspirillum sp.
CAATTCGCGGCAGACCGCATAACCATCCATCTCCGGCATCATCACATCGAGCAGTATCAGATCGGGATGCGGCGCCTGCCCCGCCACCCGAAGCGCGTTGCGCCCGTTGTTCGCCAGCTTGATCTCGTAACGATCCTGCAGCAGTTCGTTCATCAACATCAGATTGTCCGGGACGTCGTCAACGATCAGCACGGTGGGCCTGATGTTGAAATGCATGGTCGACAACTTTGTTTTTTCGCGCATCGCCGGTCTCTCGTTGCATGAACGATAAGGATTTATAAATTCCGCGCGCAGGTTCCGCCACGGCCCATATCGCGTTTTCGGCTGCGCTTCAGGGAACTTTAGGAGCTTGCAATGAACCTCGCGCCGGAAAATCGATTACGTTACCGCTGGTTTGCTGCGCCGCATGCCGGCTGGCCCGGAATAGAGGTAATCTCATGCCGGAAACGGGAGCGTGCATATGACAGTGATACGCAGTGACATACCGGCGCGGCTGGACCGCCTTCCCTGGTCGCCATGGCATTGGCGGGTGGTGATCGCACTCGGCGTGGCATGGATACTCGACGGACTGGAGGTGACGCTGGTCGGCTCGGTGGGCGCGGTGCTGGAACGCGGCGATACGCTCGGCCTCAGCGCGGGCCAGATCGGCTGGACCGGTTCGCTTTACATCGCCGGCGCGGTCATCGGTGCGCTGGTGTTCGGCCGCCTGACCGATCGCCTCGGACGAAAAAAGCTGTTCCTGCTGACGCTCGTTATCTACATGCTCGCCACGCTGGCCACCGCTTTCTCGACCGGCTTTACATTCTTCGCCATCTGCCGCTTCATCACCGGCCTGGGAATCGGCGGCGAATACGCGGCCATCAATTCCGCCATCGATGAACTGATTCCGGCGCGGGTGCGCGGCCGCGTCAATCTCGCCATCAACGGCAGCTTCTGGATAGGGGCGGCGCTCGGCGCCGGCCTCAGCCTGCTGCTGCTCGACCCGCGCGTGCTCGGACCGGTGGCGGGCTGGCGCGTCGGATTCGCGCTGGGCGCGCTGCTTGCCGTGGCGATCCTGCTGGTGCGGCGCAACGTGCCTGAAAGTCCGCGCTGGCTGCTCATGCACGGACGAGAAGCGGAAGCGCTGCGCATCATCGAGAGCATCGAGGCGGAAGTCGAAGCCAGCCGCGGCAAGCTGGCGCCGGTAGGCACGGCCGCGCCGCTTGGAAGGCGAGCCATGCCGTCGCTGCGCGAGATCATCCGCGTGCTGCTGCATACCTACCGGCGCCGTAGCGTGGTGGCGCTGGCGTTGATGATTTCACAGGCGTTCTTCTACAACGCGATCTTTTTCACCTATGCGCTGGTGCTGACGCGTTTTCACGGCGTACCGGAAGGCCGGGTGGCGCTGTACATTTTTCCGTTCGCGCTCGGCAATGTGCTTGGCCCCATCGTGCTCGGTCCGCTGTTCGATCGCGTGGGACGGCGCAAGATGATTGCCTGCACCTATATCCTGTCCGGCGTCGGACTGGCACTTACCGGCTGGGCCTTCATGCAAGGATGGCTGGATGCGCGCAGTCAGGCGCTGTGCTGGTCAGCCGTGTTCTTCCTCGCATCGGCGGCGGCGAGCTCGGCTTATCTCACCGTGAGCGAGGTATTCCCGCTCGAGATGCGTGCCATGGCGATCTCGATCTTTTATGCGGTGGGCACCGGCGCCGGCGGATTCGCGGCACCGGTGCTGTTCGGCATGCTGATCGAGACCGGCAGTCGCGACGCGGTGACCGTGGGCTATGCGATCGGCGCGGTACTGGTGATCGCGGCGGGAGCGATCGCCTTGCGCTACGCCGTCGACGCCGAGCGCAAGCCGCTGGAGGAAGTGGCGCGCCCAATGGGCGCGGAAGAGGATGAGGATGAAGGTGAGCAGAGGCCGGCGCGACTGGAATAGCCGCGTCGGCCAGCGCGATCAGATCACGCCTTGAGCGAGCATCGCATCGGCCACTTTCACGAAGCCCGCGATATTGGCGCCGTTGATATAGCTGATGGTGCCGTCCGACCGTTCGCCATATTTGAGGCAGGCGCCGTGAATGTTGCGCATGATGTCGCGCAGCCGCTGGTCGACTTCCTCGCGGTTCCATGACAGGCGCATCGCGTTCTGGCTCATCTCCAGCCCGGACGTGGCGACGCCGCCGGCATTGCTGGCCTAGCCCGGCGCGTAAAGCACGCCGCTCTTTTCGAACAATGCCGCCGCTTCCGCGGTGCATGGCATGTTCGCGCCTTCGGCGACGCAGATCACGCCGTTCTTGATCAGGGTCGCGGCATCGCGCGAATCGAGTTCGTTCTGGGTCGCGCACGGCAGCGCCACGTCGACAGGAACATGCCATGGCGACGCGCCGGGCTCGAAGCTGGCCCCGATTTTTTCGGCGTAATCCTTGGCCCTGCCGTAATGCTGGTTCTTGATCTCCATGAGCACGGCCAGCTTCTCGGTCGTGAAGCCGCGCTCGTCGATCACCGTGCCGCTGGAGTCGGATACCGTCACCACCTTGGCGCCGAAGGACATGGCTTTTTCGACAGCATACTGAGCGACGTTGCCCGAGCCGGACACCGAAACCCGCATGCCTTCCAGCCCGCGGCCGGCACGCTTGAGCATCTCGTCCACGAAGTAGACCGTGCCGTAGCCGGTCGCTTCCGGCCTGATCAGCGAACCGCCGAAGCTCAGGCCCTTGCCGGTGAATACGCAGTCGGCGCGGTTGGTCAGTTTTTTCATCATGCCGACCATGAATCCGATCTCGCGGCCGCCAACCCCGATATCGCCCGCCGGGACGTCGGTATCGGCCCCGACATGGCGGAACAGCTCGGAGACGAAAGCCTGGCAGAAGCGCATCACCTCCCCCGGGCTCTTGCCCTTCGGATCGAAATCGGAACCGCCCTTGCCGCCGCCCATCGGTAGGGTCGTCAATGCATTCTTGAAGGTTTGCTCGAACGCGAGAAACTTCAGGATCGACAGGTTTACGGAAGGATGGAAGCGCAGACCGCCCTTGTACGGGCCGATTGCCCCGCTGTGCTGGATGCGATAGCCGCGGTTGACCCTGACTTCGCCCTTGTCATCGACCCACGAAACGCGAAACTGGATGATTCTTTCCGGTTCGACCAGGCGGTCGAGCAAGCCGTGCTCGGCATACTTCGGGTTCTGCGCGATGTAAGGCCAGATGCTTTCCATCACCTCCGTCACCGCCTGATGAAACTCCGGCTGTGCCGGATTGCGTTCTTTTGCGTAGTCGAGAAACTCTTCAAGGCTGCGGTATCTCATTCAATCTCCCCCATGTCATTAAAATAAGGCGTTGCACCAGGACGGGGCATTATGAAGGAATATCAAGGCGATTGCACTGTTTTAAGGCGGCGATATGCCGAGCCTTGCATGGCTCGCGCCATCCTGATGGAAACTGTCATAGACGGCTGCAGCGCCTTATATTTCTCCTGGCCATGGTGTTGTCTGAAGACAAAGGAAAGATCGATGATTTAATCAACGAATTCCCCGCGAGAGAGTCACATGCGACTGGGGAGACGACACATGGCATATGAAAAAACGCCGCTTCTCAAAGAGAAAGCGGCGTTTTTTTAAAGCCAGCTACGGAATAATCAAGCTTATTTACCCGATTTCATCACAGCCTGATACGTCTTGATCCATTTTTCCGAATTGTCCAGCGCCTGTCCCGGATCGATGAACTTGATCGTGATATTAGACGGAATCGGCGACTTGACCTTCTTGCTGGTCGGTACGAATTTCATGTCGCTCAGGATCTGCTCGCCCTCGGTCAGCATGAAGTCATAGAACAGCGCGGCGGCGTTCGGGTGCGGAGCCCGCTTCGTCATCGAAATGCTGCTGAACTGGCCAACCACCGGCTCGATCAGCAATCCCTCGATAGGCGCGCCTTTTTCCTTCAACTGGTCCGGATTCCAGCTATAGACGGACAGTCCCAGCGGCACTTCGCCCGACGCGACCAGCGACGCCAGCAGCGAGTGGCCCTTGCGCACCGAGATGCCATTGGTGGCGACGATGTCGTTGAACAGTTTGAGCGTCTGCTGTTCGCCCATGAGGGTGAGCAGCGTGGCGAACCATGCATGGTCTTCGGCTTCGACGCCGAGACGGCCTTTCCACTTCGGATCGAGCAGGTCGCGATAGGATTTCGGCAGCTCTTCTTTCTTGACGCTGGCGGTGTGGTAGGCGGCCGAGAACACGTCGATCGTCACGCCGACCCATTCCTTATGGGAGGGGAGCGCCGCCGGGATGATGTCCTTCAGATACGTTGACCGGACCTCCTGGAGCAGCCCCTCGCGGTGCAGGGCTTCGCTCTCGGGCGCGTTGACCTGCACGATGTCCACGTCGTTTTTCCGGCCGCGCGCTTCGCTGGTCACGCGCTGCAGGATTCCTTCCGAACCGGAACGCCAGTTCTTGACCTTGATGCCATACTTCTTGGTGAAGGCGGCGGTCACGGCCGACAATTGGGGATAGGCGTGGTAGACGGTGAGCTCGCCTTCTTTCTTGGCACCCTCGAGCAGGCGTTCCTCGCGGTCCGCTCCGGTATAGGTGGCGATTTCCTGCGGCGTCAGCGGCGCTCCGGCTGCCAGCGCAAATCCGCTGCTGGCGGCGAACAGCAGCAGCGCGGAAAATTTGACTAGGATTTTTTTCATGCGTATGTCTCCTGAAATATTAGCGGCCCATTATCTCTTTTTTCGGCCCCGATTTTAAAGCGCGACAGCGCCTTTCCCGGGAAACCGGGAAAGGCGCTGGCTTTCACAACCCCGGCACTTATTGAATCAGCGTGCCCCGCGCCTTCCTGCGCAGGTAATCGAAGTTGATCACGTATTGCTCATGACGCGTGATGTTGTAGTGGAGCTGGTCGATGTATTCCTGCGGGAATACGTCGCCGACCCCACCCGCGGCTTCCGCGAGCAGCTGGATCTGGCAGGCGTTGTCGAGCATGAGCGCGAGAATCACCGACTCCTCCACCGATGTGCCGACGATAGCCACACCGTGATTGCGCATCAGCACGGCCTTTGATTTGCCGAGCGCACGCGCGACGCCGGCGCCCATGTCCTTGGTGCGGATCAGGTCAATGGTGTCGGTGTAGTACGGAACGCCGTCGGCGAATGCCACCGCCGGCTGGCTGATGGGCTTCACCGGCTTGCCGGTCGCCGACAGCGCGACCGCATAGGTCGGATGGGTATGGATCACGCTGTTGACGTCCGGACGCACCTTGAAGATCTCCGAGTGGATGAAGACTTCACTGTGGCGACGTCCGCTGCCGCCGACCTTTTCGCCTTCGAGGTTGCAGATCACGATGTTCTCCATCGTGATTTCGTCGAACCCGTGGCTGTGCGGCTTCATGATGAACAGCGAAGGGTCGCCGGGCATGCGGATGGATACGTGGCCGCGGGTCAGGTCAGCCTGGCCGTTGGCTTCGAGGATGCGGCCGGCATCGATCAGCTTCTGCTTCGCTTCCTCGACGCTCATGATGGATGCTTCGTTTTTCATGGTATTTCCCGTCTCATTAAAATGGGCGGCGGATACATGGTCCGCCCGCCCGTTGAAAACCAATCCCCTTACTGCGGCTGGCCTACGGCGCGCTCCACATCCTTCTGCACGCGGTCCGGTTCGAAGACCTTGACCAGATCCTGAGCGATCGGCGAGTACTTCGCATGGGTGCGAAGCATGAAGCTGGAGAAGCCGTCGCTATTGTGATGCTTTTTCTTCTCGTTCGGAAGATCGATGCGGCCGCTGCGGCTCGGATCGCGCAGCACGCCCATCGGGTCCTGGCCGTTCTCGATCTTCTGCAGTTCGCGGCGCAGCACGCGGCGATACATGGCGACGCCCTTGTCCGAGCCACCGAGGTTTTCAGTGGTGCGGTCGGCGATTGTGCCCTGCGTGATCCACGCCATCATATCCTGGCCATCCACGTTGTCGACGACGAACTCGCCGTTCTTGTCCTTGAACGGAACGTCGTACAGGTGCACGCGATCGAGCAGGTGCTGCGGCACGTTGGCGCCCTCGGGCGGCACGTAGGCGTTGTACCACATGTGCATGGTGTTTTCATTGTCCACCGGGATACGCATCTGGAATGAGAAGTAGCGCGCCGCTTCGTCGCCGTTGCCGACCGCCAGGATCTGCGGAAACAGGATCGGATGGCCGGTGATCCAGTCATCGGAGTCCTCCTCCGAATGACCTTCGAGCAGGCGATGCTTGGTCAGGCCGAATTCGAATTCACGGAAATCGATCTTCTCATGGCGCGCGCTGATCGCGACCTTCACGCCTTCCTTCTCTTTTTGGAATTCATAGTGGTGGCCGTGCAGCCACTCGGTGTGGATCGGGTCCATGGAGTTTTCCATGATCTGCAGCCAGTTAATCGGCAGCAGCGAACGGCCCAGCATGCGGATCGTCCCCGGATGGACGAAGCCGTCGAACTTCGGCAGCAGCGGCGCGGGCAACGGTCCGAGGTAGGCCCAGAACAGTCCGCCCATTTCCTGCACCGGATAGGCGTCGGTCGCCACTTTTTCGCGGAAGCCGGGGTTGTCGACTTCATTCGGCTGGTTCAGGCATTTGCCTTCGGCGTTGAACTCCCAGCCGTGGTACGGGCAGCGAATGCCGTTCTTGGTCGGGATGCCGTGCGCGAAAGAAGCGCGGCGGTGCGGGCATTGCTCCTTGATCAGGCCGACTTTGCCTTCGCGGTCGCGGAACAGGACCAGGTCTTCGCCCAGCAGGCGCACGCGCTTGGTCCAGGCATTTTCGAGTTCGACCACGGCGCCGAGCGGCTGCCAGTAGCGGCGCATCAGGTTGCCCATCGGCGTACCCGGGGTGATCTGCGTCAGAAGTTCATTTTGTTCGGTAGTAAGCATGTAAGTCTCGCTCCTGGTTGGTTCATTGAATTGAA
>JAQGLQ010000191.1 GCA_028292785.1 Noviherbaspirillum sp.
TTGGCCGCAGGCGCGGCTTGCGGCTCCGCCTTCGGTAATTGACCGTATGGCTGCAGCTCGTTTTTCGCCGCTGCGATCTTGAAGAATAGTTTGCCGTTCGCACTGTTTCCGGACGGGCTGCGACATATGCTGTCAATCCCGAGCAATACGGCCGGGTCGATCGCGCGTGCGGTCTGGTTACCATAGGCGGCCGAGGCAATTGCGCCAATGCCGGCGATTGCGGCGGCCGGTGATTTGAATTTGATCGTGAGCATATCCATCTCCTTTGTCAGATGTCATCGATTCGATAGGGCAAATGCGGCCGGCACGAAGTCCGCAGTCCGGTCTTCATGTCGTCCGATTTGATTTCAGCGATGCAGTAACAAAACGGGAGGCAATGGATTGATGCTCAATAATCAATAATGGATTGATGTTCGATTCATCGTGTCGGTTTTAGATGTGAATGCAAGTGAAGTTTGGTCGAGGATTGCGATTCAATAAAAGGCGAACATTCGGTGCTTGCACTTATCTCTATTCGCCGTTATCGATAGCCCTCCAGCGTCAGGCCCCCTCGGACACTTTTTAAGCAGAGGTGATCGATACATCTGTATCAGTGAAGCCTCTGCATGAGGAACGCCGCAGCGTAGTGCTTCACACCATTCGATTGAACCACAACATCGAAAGCAGCCCGGACAGCACGGATAAAAAAGCGGCGGCAGCGGTGAAGAAGGCGGTGATTTCAGTTTCCTTTTTTTCGAAGCCCAGCCGCAGATTCAGGTTCTGATAAATTTTCTTCAAGTCCAGGCCATTGTCGGCATAGAAATATTCGGCCTTGGTCAGTCGGGCGATCTCCTTCAGCGATTCTTCGTCGAGACGCACATGTATCGTGCTGCCGCCGAAACTGACGACCTCGCCGTTCGGCGTGCCCAGCCCCAGCGTATAGACCCGGACGCCGCGTTCCGCCGCCATTTTGGCTGCCTCGACGGGATCGGGGCCGGTGGTGTTCTGCCCGTCCGTGAGCAGAATGATCGCTCCATGCATATAGGAACCCGCCGCCACCGGGGTGAAAGCCGGCGAGTCCGCCTTCGGCTTGGCATCGAGAGGAACGGCCTGCCTGGCGCCGGATGAACGTCTGCGCGGATGCAGGGAGTCGAGATCGATCTCCAGATCGGGAAAAAGTATTTTCAGCGAGACGAGAAGACCGCTACCGACCGCGGTGCGCCCTTGCAACTGAAGCCGCTCGATCGCTGCGAGAACATCCTCCCGATTGGCGGTCGGGGCTTGCGCCACGGTGGCGGTTCCGCCATAGGAGACGATGCCGATTCGGGTATTGCGCGGCTGCGCCATCACGAAGCTTCGCGCGGCGTCCTGCGCCGCTGTAAGACGATCGGGCGCGACATCGATGGCCTGCATGCTCTTGGACACATCGATCGCAAGGACGATGGTTTGATGGCGGAATGGCAGCGTCATCCGCAAGGTCGGCCGCGCGGTGGCGGCAATCAGCAAGGTCAGGGCCAGCAGCAGAAACAGCGGCGGCAAATGACGCCGGATGCGCTGAGAAGCGCCCATTGCCGCTTTCACGTCGGCGAGGCTGGAATAACGAAGCGCGAATTTTTTCTTCCTGTTCAACAACAGGAAATAGAGACCTGCCAGCACAGGTACGACGAGCAGCAGAAACAAAAATTTTGGCCACAAGAAACTCATCGCCGCTCCACAAGATGGATTTTATTTCGGATTTTCGTTTTTCCATCACCTTTGCATGTTTGAACGATCACCGGCTCGCGGTGATTACTGTTGTCTCTTAAACATAGATCGTCGTATGCGACTTTTGTTCGTGAATTACTTCCTGCCGTTATATTTTGTCTGTCGAATCCCAGACTACAGGATAGTCGCGCGGGCCGGGCAGTCGATCGACATCGCTTTGCGTTCGCCTGCATGGTCGAGACAATGACGAAATTCGTCCATAAAAGCAAAAGGCGGGAAATTCCCGCCTTTTGCTGGTATGGCTGACAGAGAGCCTCAGCCTTTGAATTTGTTGGCCGCTTCCTTCAGATCGGGGGCTGCTTTGAACTTGGCGGTTTTGGTCGCCTTGATTTTCAGCTTTTCGCCAGTGGCCGGATTACGGCCAACTCTGGCGGCGCGCTTGCCTACCGAGAAAGTCCCCAGACCGGTCACAGCGACGCGGCCTTCCTTGCGCAAGCCGGTCTTGATAAAGTCCACGAGCATTTCCATGCCGGCTTTAGCTTGTGCCTTCGTTACACCAGTCTCTGCGGCGATGTTTTCGATCATTTCGGATTTCGTCACGATTTTCCTTTTTTAATAAAGTAACTTGCTGCAAACGCTGTCAGCGGAGTCGGATGTTACGACAATTTCATGCAATTGTTCAACATCGATGTCAAAGATGCATATATGCCGCAAATACAAACAAAACCAGTGTCCTCCGCGCATGGCGACGGCGCACCCACCGCCCCGTTGGCACATTCCGGATAAAACATCCTTACCCGCACAACGTCCCGGGCCATGTTTCGGCTTTACTTTCTTGCTGGGAAGTATCTTATCCGCTAGGATAGGTTTCCGACAGCACTTCCATAGCGAGAACGAAATGCGGTTTTTCAAGGTCACATCAGCGGCTCTTCTATTACTTGTTTCATTGACATGTCATGCGGAGATCGGGGTTTCGAACGATCTGATCACCCTCGGGCAGTCGGCGGCGCTTACCGGCCCGGCACAGGAACTCGGCAAAGGCATGCGGGACGGCGCCAAGGCGTATTTCGATCATGTCAATGCCGCAGGCGGAATCCATGGAAGGAAAATCGTCCTGCAGACGCTGGATGACGGTTACGAAGCCGACCGCGCGGCGGCCAATACGAAGCAGCTGATAGAACGCGACGGCGCGTTCGCGCTGTTCGGCTATGTCGGCACGCCGACTTCGAATGCATCGATTCCGGCGGTCGTCAATGCCAGGATTCCCTTCTTCGCGCCCTTCACCGGCGCGGAAACACTGCGTGATCCGCCCAACCGAAATATCTTCCACATCCGCGCCAGCTATTACCAGGAAACCGAAAAAATCATCGAGCACGTCACCACGCTGTCGATCAAGCGCATCGCCGTCTTTTATCAGGACGATGCATACGGCAAGGCCGGGCTGGACGGCGTGCTGCGCGCGCTGAAGAAGCGCAACCTCGATGTCGTGGCGGTCGGCACGGTCGAAAGGAACAGCGTCAACGTCGCTGCGGCGGTGCAAAAGATCAAGCAGAGCGAACCGCAAGCGATCGTCATGGTGTCCGCCTATACTTCGTGCGCCGCGTTCATCAAGGCGATGCTCGCGGAAGGAAAACGGCCGCTGTTCTGGAATATCTCGTTTGTCGGAAGCCAAGCGCTGGCGCGTGAACTCGGGGCCAATGCCGCGGGCGTGAACATCTCGCAGGTGGTGCCCGCGCCGTGGGATGACATCAGCCCGATAGTGCGCGAATACCGCAAGCTGTATATCCAGAACGGCAAGCGCGAGTGGGATTACGTCAGCATGGAAGGATTCATCGCGGCCAAGGTTTTCGTTGAAGGGCTCAGGCGCGCCGGCCGGGACTTGACACGGGAGCGGCTGGTCGCGGCGCTGGAATCGATGTCGGAATACGATGCGGGCGGTTTCGTGGTGCGGTTCGGTCCGGCCCGCCATAACGGCTCGAACTTCGTCGATCTCACGATGATCGCCCGCAACGGCAAGTTCCTGCGCTGAATCCATCCGGCGGATTGTCTCCCGGATGCCCGCGAGTCCGGGAAGCCGCTCAGGATTGTTCGACTGCCCTCCGCAACTGTCCCACGTCGTATGGCTTCTGCAGGATCACTGCGTCGAGGGACTGGCTCGATTTCATGATCTCGCCGTAGCCGGACGCGAACACGATATTTAGCGCCGGGTTGTCGCGCCTGGCCAGTTCGGCCAGTGCCACGCCGTTCATGCCGGGCAATTTGTAATCGGTCATCAGCACATCGAAGCGGTGCTGCGATAGCAGCGCCAGTGCTTCAGCCGGCGTGGAGACGCCCTCGGCTTCGTGGCCGAGCAAAGCCAGCATTTCACAGGCCATCTCTTGTGCGTCCGCATTATCCTCCACCACCAGTATGCGCAGCTTTCGCGATTGCGGATCGGAGGTCGCGGCCACGGCCACGGTCTGGACCGGAGGCGCGGACGATGCCGGCGGCCGACGGCTTGAAAGCAGCTCGCGAATCTTGCGCGCGAGCTGGTCGCGCCGATAAGGCTTGCTCAGCAGATGAACGCCGCGGTCGAGCCGTCCGCCATGCACGATCGCGTTTTGGGTATAGCCCGAGGTGAACAGCACTTCGATATTGGGCACTAATAGTTTCGCCTGTCTCGCCAGTTCCGGGCTGCGCAGCTGCCCCGGCATGACGACATCGGTGAACAGCAGATCGATCGGCATGCCGCTTTTCAGTATGACG
>JAQGLQ010000197.1 GCA_028292785.1 Noviherbaspirillum sp.
TCCGCGCTCATGCAATTGATGCAGGAAGAAGAGCGCTATTTTTCGCAAAACAATCGCTATGCATTGATTGCCTCCAATTCAACCGACAAGAGCGCAAGAAAATTCAAATGGCATTCGGCAGACAGCCCGGGCAAAAGCGCTTATGAGATCGTCGCAAGCGCGTGCGCAGGCGATGTCATTGAAAACTGTGTTCAGCTGATCGCAAAACCGGGCACCGACAAGGTCGATGCCAGCTATAAGGACCCCGAATGCGGGGAGCTGGGGCTTGCCAGCAACGGTAAAAGAACTGCTTCGGGCAAGGGCGCGTCATGCTGGTAAGTTCTCGTTCAAGACGCAGCGAACTCGGCTTCACCTTGTCCGAAATACTGATCGTGATCGCTGTCGCTCTGACTCTTCTGTCACTCGGCGCCCCGGGGTTTCGGGCGTTGATCGAAAACCAGAAGCTGACCACTACGGTCAACGATTTTTTCGCGGCGCTCAATCTTGTCCGCTCCGAAGCGATTCAGCGGGGAGCGCGGGTCGACATGATGCCAATTGACGGCGGTGGCGACTGGACCCAGGGATGGGTGGTTTTCGTCGACAGGAATGAAACTCGCAAACCGGATATGGGTGACGAGATAATCTTTACTCATGGTCCTGCGGCGGCCGGCCTTGCCATTGAGGACAATATCAAAGGTTCCGAAGTAAAATACATCGCGTACAACGGAACAGGCCGGACCCAATCGAATGAAGGCGGCCAGGCGCCACGATTCGGCAGTTTCTTTTTCCGGCGGGACGGCAAGGTGCTACGCAAGATCAAGATCAATTTTCTGGGTCGCACCTCGGTTTGCACGCCAGTATCGAGCAATGACTCCTGTTAGCCGAAGCTGTCGAGAAGCTGGTATCCGTACGTCCGCGGTTCTGAAGCCGTATTCGAAATCTCGTAACTCAGGGCAGTAATTCACCCGGGCACCAAGTGGAAATTTCTACCGACTTGCAAGGCATGAGCCTTGCTCTTGAATGGGCCTCGAAGGGGATGTTCACCACGACCCCAAATCCGCGCGTGGGGTGCGTCATTGTCAAGGACCGCCGCATCATCGGTGAAGGCTTTACGCAGCCTGCAGGTCAGGCGCATGCCGAAGTCCAGGCGCTGAAGGATGCCGCGCAACGCGGAGCCGACGTGCGCGGCGCCACCGTCTACGTCACGCTTGAGCCATGCAGCCATCACGGCCGTACGCCGCCATGCGCCGACGCCTTGATCCGGGCCGACGTCGCGAAAGTCGTATGCGCGACAGGCGATCCCAATCCCCTCGTCGCGGGCCAGGGTCTCGCCAAGCTGGGCGCCGCCGGCATCGAAATCGTCAGAGGCGTGCTGGAGAACGAGGCGCGCGAGATGAACATCGGTTTTTTCTCGCGCATGCAAAGAGGACGCCCCTGGGTGCGGATGAAAGCTGCCGCCAGTCTTGACGGTAAGACAGCCCTGCATAGCGGCGAGAGTCTGTGGATCACGTCTGAAGCGGCGCGCAGGGACGGGCACTGGTGGCGGGCGCGTGCCTGTGCGATCGTCAGCGGCATCGGCACTGTCAACGAGGACGACCCGCAATTGAATGTGCGCGCAGTTGACACGCCGCGCCAACCGCGCCGCATCATCGTCGACAGTAAATTGCAGATCAATCCGGCTGCCCGGGTGCTCCAGGGCGGCGGCACATGGATCTTTGCGGCCCAGCCGGATCCGGAAAAAGAAGCGCGACTGCGCGACCTCGGCGCAGAAGTCATTCTGCTGCCGAACCCCCAACGCAAGGTTGATCTGCCGGCGATGATGCTGGAGCTCGGCAAGCGCGGCATGAACGAATTGCACATCGAGGCCGGCTCCAAGCTTAACGGATCCTTGATAGGGGAATCTTGCGTCGACGAGTTGCTTCTATATCTGGCGCCATCGCTGCTGGGCGACGCGCAGGGCATGTTCGAGTTGCGCGCCCTTGACCGTCTCGACGGACGCCGTCAGCTGGCTTATCACGAGGTAAAGCAGATCGGCCCGGATTTGCGTATCCTTGCCCGTTTTCTCTGATCAGGTTTGACACCATGTTTACCGGAATTGTCGCCGCAGTCGGCAGGATCACCTCCATCACCCCTCTGGGATCGCAGCCGAACGCCGGGCTCAGGTTGGCCCTGGACGCAGGGGGCCTGCCGATGTCCGATGTAGCGATCGGCGATTCGATCGCGCTCAATGGCGCTTGCATGACAGTGGTATCGAAAACGGATACCGGTTTCGCCGTCGATATTTCCCGCGAGAGCCTGAACCGCACGGCGGGCCTCGATACGATCGGAGAAGTCAATTTGGAAAAGGCCCTGACCCTTGCCGACCGTCTCGGCGGTCATCTGGTCTCCGGCCATGTCGACGGACTCGGCGTCGTGCGTCGTTTTGAGCCGGTGGGAGAGTCATGGGAACTCGTCATCGAGGCGCCGAAGGAAATCTCGAAATACCTCGCCTACAAGGGGTCCATCGTTGTCAACGGTGTGTCGCTTACGGTAAATCGCGTGACCGATACGCCAAGCGGATGCGAGTTTTCGATCAATCTCATTCCTCATACCATCCAGGTCACGACATTGAAGCACCTTAACGTGGGTGCGCGCATCAATCTCGAGATTGATCTGATTGCGCGTTATGTCGAGCGCATGTTGTCGATGGGTAAGTAGGATCGCGCGGGCTCATTCCGGCGCCTTCGGAAGCCCGGAATGATTCAATAGCACCGTGACCTGGGGCTGACCCTGCTTACCAAGCTGAAGCGCACGACTGGCGCCTCTGACCCAGCTCCATTCCCTTCGTCTGCTCACAACAAATCCCGTATTGAGTTGACCTCATCTCCGATATGGCTGATGACCCTCCGTCGGCCGAATACTGCTCGCGTTACAGCTCATTCAAGTGCTTGTACACATGCGAAGCACAGATGTGACAACGCCCGCTGTCCGGACTCCAATGTCCGGACAGCGGGCGTTCATATAAAGCAGTATTGCCGCGTGCTTCTAGTTTCTCTTCGCAATCTCGTTGCCGACGTATCCGCCCCCTACCGCGCCGGCGATTGTGGCCAGCGTCTTACCATTTCCGCCGCCGACCTGGCTGCCGATCAAGCCGCCTACCACTGCGCCGACGCCAATGCCGATCGGGCTGTTTTGTGCGGCCGGGGCAGGCTGCTGATAGACGGGCTGCTGATACACAGGGGCTGAAGCATACTGCCGTACAGGCTCCGATTGCGCGACCTGTACCGGCTTTGCGCGTGCCGGCGCCGGGCGCTGCACATATTGGTGATGCACGACGGTTTTGTGCTGTACCACTTCCTTGACCGCCGGCGCAGGCGCGGCTTGCTGGATCGGTGCTGCCGCTGGCGCCGGCGCTGCCATCTGGGTTAGCGGTGCCGCCGTAGGGGCGAGCGCAGCTGTCTGTGCGATGCGCGCTGCATCAGAGGCGTTGCCATGGGAATTCGGAATAAGGCCCGCGATTGCCGCGGCGCCGAGCAGGCTCACCAGAATAACCGAGGCGGCGGCGCCGGCCATCAGAGGATGAATGCGGGTTGGTGCTTGGGTGGTTTCCATTTTTTCTTGCTCCGTTATTGAATCGTCGAATCGGGTTCGGCGTGCATGTAGATTAACGGTTCCTACTGCGCCGGCGTTATCAGTAAGGTGTATCAGCCGTAAGCGCTTGTAACTATTGCATAGATGTCCACGAAACGAGATATTTTCTTAAAGCATGTTATATTTGCCGTCCCTTTGGGGAGTAGCCGGCTTCCGCTTTGGAAGTGCCCGTATCAACATACTCGGTGGTTGTCCATATGCCGTGGTGCGGGTGGCCGTTCAGGTTGGCGAGACCAATGGCATGTCAGCGCGACGAAGGTCGGGCCGCTCGGCATGCCTTCGTCCATGCCCGGCTAGAAAGCTTGTAATGAATTCCGCCTCTATCGTCTTGATTGCCCTGGCCATGTCGACGGATGCCTTTGCGGCAGCCGTTGGAAAGGGCGCCGCCCTGCATCGGCCGCACCTGCGTGAAGCGTTACGGACTGGTCTTATCTTTGGCGTTATCGAAGCGCTAACGCCCGTCGTGGGCTGGGGTTTGGGTCAGGTCGCCGCGCCCTATGTTTCGGCCTGGGATCACTGGATCGCCTTCGTGCTGCTGGGCTTGCTGGGGCTGCGGATGATCCGGGAAGGACTCTCGGCGCCGGAAGTTGAAACCAAGAAGCCGGGCAGTCACTCTTTCTGGATCCTCGCGATCACCGGATTTGCCACCAGCATTGATGCCATGGTGGTAGGAGTCGGGCTGGCTTTCATGGATGCCAACATCATTGTGACTGCGGCTGCAATAGGACTTGCAACATTCACCATGGTGACCTTGGGCGTCATGCTCGGACGAGTGCTGGGAATTATTGTCGGCAAACGGGCAGAGCTTGCCGGCGGTCTTATTCTGATCGGGATTGGATGTGTGATCCTGTATGAACATCTTGGCAATGCAGCATGATCTCGGACTCAATACTTTATGCGGCGTTGCATCACAGAAGTAGGCTTATCCGCTCGTCATTTTCTTAAAACCGCTTGTCGGCAAAATCTTCCTTTCAAGCAAGATTCGTATACCTTGGTATTTCCATTGGGAAATATAACGGTTAAGAGTCATGCTCAGGTTAATCAAATATAAAGCCATCGGTTTCACGTTGATCGAATTGCTTATTGCAATCGCCGTGGTCGGCATTCTCACAACCATCGCGCTTCCATCCTACCGGGATTATCTTACGCGCGGGAAAATCCCGGAGGCCACCACCACGTTGTCGACGATGCGTGTGCAACTCGAACAGTATTACCAGGACAACCGCAATTATGGTTCCACCGCGAGCGCGTGCGGCGTGGCGGCGCCCGCAGGCACTACCAATTTCACGTATTCGTGCAATGCGGGGGCCGGCGGAACCAATCAGACGTTTACCGCTACCGCGACCGGCGTCGGTTCGATGAATGGGTTCGTCTTTACCATCAATGAAAGCGGGACGCGCCAGACCATTGGCCTACCTACAAGGTGGGGCTCCGCATCGCCGTCCTCCCCAATCGCCTGCTGGGTCAGCAAGAAGGGGGGCGGGTGCTAGTCATGAAACGTCAAGGCGGTTTCAGCGTGCTCGAACTGGCGATCGGAGTTGCGATCGTTTCGGTGCTGGCCATGACTGCCATGCCCTCGTTCAGTGTATGGATACAGAACTCCCAGACGCGCGCCGCCGCCGAATCGATCCAGGATGGTTTGCAGACCGCGCGCAATGAAGCGGTGCGACGCAATTCCAATGTGCGTTTCTCTCTGACCGATCCGAATGGGCTGGCTGCATGGACCGTGGGATGTGCGGTGGTCAGGCCCGACTGTCCTGCCACGATACAAGCGCGTTCCGGCGCTGAAGCCGGATCGAATGCCCGGGTCGGCGTTAGTACCGATGCCGCTCCCTCGCCGCTTCCCGTCGGCTATTACAGCACACCGCTCGCGAGCGGCAGCGGACTCGAGTCGGGTGCCGGCGTTACCTTCAATGGGCTGGGTGCGGTGCCGGCCGAAAATTCCGGTGACGACATCATGCGCATTGACGTCGTCAATAGCGGCGCCGGCTCCCGCCGGTTTGTCGTCGTTGTCGGATCGGGTGGAACCATACGGATGTGCGACCCGGGTGTTTCGCTCGATTCGAATCCGCAGGCCTGCTCTCGATAAGGAGTCGCGCAAATGGCTGCCATCGTATCGAAACAACGCGGCTCGGTCATGCTGGAAGGTTTGATCGCCATTCTTGTTTTTTCGTTCGGCGTGCTGGCACTGGTCGCATTGCTCGGGGTATCGGTCAAGGATAGCTCGAATGCCAAGTACCGCACCGACGCCAGCCTGCTGGCCAACCAGATCATCGGCCGCATGTGGGCAAGCAACAAGTCCAATGTGGCTCTGGTCGCAGGCTTCGCCAATCCGGCCGGCGCCGAATATCTTGCATGGAAGACGAAAGTGATCGACACGCTTCCGGGCGCAGACATAGCCGCCAACCTGCCGACCATCGCGATCGATGCCGACAATCAGGTAACGGTCACCGTGCGCTGGCAGCTTCCCGGCGCATCATCAGCGCATAACTATGTCGCCGTCACGCGCATTAACGGCTAACGAGGAAGACGCGCAGATGAAACCCCGTTCACTCATACGACGCGTGCGCCGCAGCGGCGGATTCAGCCTGGTCGAAATCATGGTGGGAGTCGCGATCGGCCTGATCGGCGCGCTGGTGATGATGCAGGTGTCAGCAATTTTCGAAGGGCGCAAGCGCACCACCACCAGCGGCACCGATGCGCAGACCAATGGTGCCCTTGCCCTATTCACTGTCGAGCGCGAATTGCGGAAAGCCGGATACGGTATAAGCGTTCCGGACGCAGTGGGCTGCACAGTCAACACGTACTTCGCCGCGGCATCGCCGAAGCAGTCCTCGTTCGTGTTGACGCCGGTGATGATTACTCAGGGCGCGAACGGCCTGCCTGACCGGATCACCACCTTCGCAAGTGCCAAGGAATGATGGAGCGTGCCCAACAGGATCACGACCGAACATCCGAAACAAGGCAATAGCGTCTTCATGAATACCG
>JAQGLQ010000229.1 GCA_028292785.1 Noviherbaspirillum sp.
GAATTCCTCTATTCTGTCGCGCGACAGCACGTCGCAAGTCGCGGCGTACAGCCGGGCCTGCGGAAAGCGCTCGCGCAAGCCGGCTTCCGCCGTTTGCAGCCGAGCTCGGTCGCGGCCGCAAATGGCCACCGCCGCGCCGCATTCGAGCAGCAGTTCCGTAGTGGCCAGCCCGACGCCGGAACTACCGCCGGTCACCACGGCGACTTGGCCGTTCAGATCGATCATTGGCATCATTGCTACTCCTGCCACATGTTGATGACCTTGGCCGAATCGCGCGGCGCATAGTCAAGTAGCCGCGACAATTCGCCGGCAGTTTCACGAATCCGCTGCACGATGCGGTCGAGTTCGCTGGCTTCGATATGCGGTGCCGGAATGGTGGCGCCCAGCGCTGCCACGATGCGCCCGGTGTAATTGCGCACCGGCGCGGCGACGGTGGAAATGCCGCTCTCGAAGAATCCTTCCTGCAGCACGACGTCGCGCTCCTTGTCCTTTTGCACCATGTGGAAGAGTTCGACCACTGTGTTCGGCGTGCTTTCGGAAAACACTTCCAGGTTGTCTTCCGGGTAGAGTTCGCGCAGCTCCGCCAGCGAGAGATCCTCCAGGAGTACGCGGCCCAGCACGGTGGCATGCGCGGGCAGGCGGGTGCCGACGGTGACTGAACTCACGAAGGCGGTTGGCATCACGGACTTGGCGACATAGACGATGGAGCGGCCATCGCGCACCACCAGATTGCAGGCGTAGCCAATTTCATCACGCAGGCGTTCCAGCAGCGGACGGCCGAGTTCGGTCAGTTCGAGCGACGCTAAATATTCGAAGCCCAGCCGCAGCACCGCCATGCCGAGCCGGTAGCTGTGGGTGCCGTCAGCGCGCTCCACGAACCCCATCCGCTCGAGCGTCGTGAGCAGGCGGAACACCGTCGAACGCGGCACGTTAAGGCGCCTGGCCAGCTCCGGCGCGGACAGCGTCTTGTCATGCCGGTTGAACTCCGACAGCAGGCGCAGCCCGCGCTCGAGTCCCGGCACCACGTATTTCTCCTGCGCGTCGTCGCCTGATTGTTCTGGTTTGGTCATAATCTTCCAATATCCATTCATTCAATATGCGTTAAATAAGTCGGCGGACGATGTCCGCCACCATCTCCGGCTGTTCGACGTAGCAGGCATGCCCCGCATCGTCGATCAGCCCGAAGGTAAATCCGAATTCGTCGGCCAGCTTTTTGCTGTCCCCGGGAGTCGTCACCCTATCCGCCGCTCCGCAGTGCACCTGCGCGGCATGCTCGGCTCGCAGGTAATTGCGGATTTCGTCGCCGCAAAGCATGCGTACCGCCTGGATGTAACCGGCCGCATCGAGCAGGCCCATGTTCCAGCGCACCCATGCGCGGGCTTCCTCGTCGGCGTTTTGAGACAGCATCCGGTCCGGCGCGCGCTCAGCCATGCCGTCGACGCCCAACGTCTGGAGCGCCGTCAGGCGTTCCGATTCGACCTGCTGCCGGCGCGCCTGCTTCTGCGGGCTTCCATACCCCTGCGCCGGACTCAGTAGTATCAGACCAGATATGCGCTGCGGCTCGGCCGCCGCATAAGCCGCCGCCATCATGGCGCCGAGCGAATGCCCGACCAGCACGCAGCGTTCCACTTCGAGCCCGTCCAGCAGCAGCCGAAGGGTCGATGCATAGTCGGCGGCGCGCGGCGCGTCGTTGGCGAGGCGGGTTGATCCGCCATAACCGGGCGCGTTCCAAGCAATGACCCGCGCATCGCGCTCCAGCGCTAGCACGCAGGGCAGCCAGGAAGCCGCGCCGGAGCCGATGCCGTGCAGCAGAACGACGGTCGGGCCGCGTCCGCAGCCACGCCACGAAACGATGCCGTCGCCCGCCGCGATGGCGCGCTCGGGAAAGCGTTCGTCGAGCAGCGACATCAGGCCTCCCTCATCGCTGGGACACGCGGCGGACGGGTGCGGCTGGTTCATTTCAGGTCGCGCTTGATCTTCGCCAGCGGGCTGTCCGGCGGATAGGTCGGAGTCACCGGCTTGCCGGCGCCGAGCATCACGCACATCAGCGCGTCTTCATCGCCGATGTTGATCTCCTCTCGGTACACCCCCGGCGGAACCGATACCACATCGCGCTCGGTCAGGATGGTCTCATAGCGTTCGCCATCCTTTTCGAGCACCAACTTGATCTTGCCGCGCAGGATGAAGAACACTTCCTCGACGTCCACATGCAGGTGCGACGGACCCTCGTGGCCGGCAGGAATGATCATGGTCGAAAACGTGAAATGCTCCGACGGGATCGAGTTGTTGTCCGAAGACACGCCTGTGCCACCGGTGCCTATGTAGCGCATCTGGCCGCGCCGGTATTTCGGGTCGAAGTCGGCCTGGAATTTCAGCGCATCGAAGTCATAGCGCCGCGTGGAAAAGCGCGCCACGCGCGACTCCATCCACTTTTCGAAGCTGCTTCCCTCGGGCTGCCGCAGGGTCGGGGGAAGCTGTTGTTCAGTCGATTCGGGGGAATTGTTCATGGTGTGCGTCTCCTAGGTATATCTGTTTGCATTCACGGTACGATCCCGTCATCTCATCAACGCCAGAATGTCGAGATCGCCTTTTCCATCCTCGACCGCGCGCCGCAGTTTATCTCGCACTATTCGGTACACGTCGGCCACATCGGAATCGATCGCGTCGGCGTCAAGCTCGAGGAAGTCGAGATCCTTCAGGCAGCGATTCATCAGGAAGCCGCTGCGAAATTCGCTTTCAAGCGCGCCGGGAAGCCGGTCATTGATCAGCGGATGGCCCGCTGCGCCGCGGCGCAGAAGCTCCAGCCCGATGTCTTCCGGCAAGCCGGCTTCACGCACCATCCGCACGCCCTGTGCGAAAACATAGTTGTACGAAAGATAGACAAATTGGTTGATCGCTTTCATCAAGCTTCCGGCGCCTGGCGCGCCCACATGACGGACCGTGTCGCCGACATGGCGCAGCAGCGGCGCGATGACCTCGAAATCGGTGGCACTTGCGCCCACCATGACCGACATTTCGCCCGACCCGGCGCCGCGCTCGCCGCCGCTCACCGGCGCGTCGAGGTAGCGGATGCCAACCCGTTCGAGTTCGGCGGCCGCGCTCCGTGCAAAGCTCGGGGCCACGGTCGTCAAATCGGCGATCACTGACCGCCTTTGCGGGCTTCCCGCCAACCAGAGATCGATGTACCAACGCACGACGGCTGGCTCCGGCAGGCAAAGCAGCACTCTGTCGTAATCGAGTGACCTGATCCGCTCGAATCCGGCCGCCACCGCGCCTGCGGAGACGCACTGTGCGACCGCCTCTTCGTCGCGGTCGAATACGTGCAGATCGATTCCGCTCAATACCAAACGTTGCGCGATCAGGCGCCCCATGCGGCCGGCCCCGACCAGCAGGACTGCTCCGCCGTCATGGGTGTTTGCGTCGGAAGGTGGAAACGGCATGGCGACCCTAGACGTTTGCGTTCAGTTTGAAATGCTCGTTGATGCGTCTGGCCTGCGTCTCGGCCTCCTGCTTCTGCATGCGCCGGATGCGGACCACCCCGATATCGGTCTGGATCAGCTGTTCGCGCGCACGGGCATCATGCGGTATCAGTTCCAGCATTTCGCGATCCTGACCGGCGACGTAGTTATGCCGCGTGTCGAGGCGGTTCTTGTACAGGAAGCGCCACATGTCGCGACGCCATCCGTCGGAGCGCTGATAGCGGAAGAACCAGACCAGCGTGCGCTCGGCATCGATCGGCGTCGGATAGGCCATGATGCGGAAGAAGTTGCCGCCGGCCGCCTTCGGGTAGGGAATCTCGGTCGCAACCCAGTAGTTGCTGCCGGGCTTATAAACCACTTCGGTGCGGTCGATATTGACGCCGCGCTGATTATCGCGCTGGATGGTGAACCCATGCTCCGTGGTCTCGAGCTCGATCAGGCTTTGCTTGGTGCCATAGACGAGCGTAAACGTGTCGTTGTGCAGATAACTGCCATGGATCGGATCAAGGCGGTTATCGAGCGCGACCCGGTGGTTGCAGTTCCATTCATCCATGAACAGGAAGCCGGACCATTCGGGCGACGTGAACTGCGGCGGCAATTCCATCTCGGGTACGTGGTCGTCGATCCCGTCGGAGAAGTAAAGCCAGATGGCCCCGAACTTTTCCTGAATCGGGTAAGCGATGTTTTTCTTCTGGTTGACCATCGGGCAGTCATTTACCGGCGGCACAACCTGCACGACGCCCTTGCCGTTCACGACCACGCCGTGGTATTTGCAGGCGAGCCCGGCGTCCACCACCACGCCTTTCGACATCGGTGCACCGCGATGCGGACAAAAGTCATCGATGGCATGCGCCTGCCCCGACGCATCTCGCCACAATGCGATCTTTCGATTGAGCCTGGTCAGCGCGACCGGCTTGTCGCCCACGTCTTCGGAGCGGCATACCAGGTACCATTGATTCAGGATGCCGGTGCTCCAAATGTCTTCGGCCGATACCGGTTTTTTCCATAGCAGATTCATGTGGTGTCTCCTGTTGCCTTGTTACTGCCCAAGCCGCTTGAATTCCTCGGCCAGTGACTGGGCGTTCCAGGCGCCGCCCGATTGCGCGTTGACCTGCATCGCATTCAGTCCCGCCGCCAGACCGTCAAGATCCTGCACGCCATCGCCAAGCAGTTTCTCCAGCGCGTCCCCCAACATGTCCTCATAGTTTTTTTCCGTCATATTTCTCTCCTTGCTTTTATTTGGTGCCTAATCCTGATACGGAATGCGCGCGGCTTTCACGATTGTGGCGAACTTGATCATGTCCGACCTGAACTTTGCATTGAACTCCTCCGGCGTGCTGCCTACCGGCTCCTGGCCCAGTCCCGCCAAACGGGCGCGCACATCGGCCGAGTCGAGCGCCTTCGCCGCTTCGGTCTGGATGCGCGCCACGATGTTGCGCGGCGTGTTCGCGGGCACGAACAGGCCCTGCCAGCTGGTGACCTCGAAACCGGGAAGTCCGGACTCCGCAATGGTCGGCACGTCGGGCAAGGACGCCGCGCGGCGCGGTCCCGTCATCCCCAGAGGTTTCAGGCGACCCCTCTGGATATATTGCTGGGCAGCGGAAACCGGCATCACCCCGAGTTGCACTTCGCCGGACATCAGCGCGGTATTGAGCGGACCGTCGCCCTTATAGGGAATGGGCACGATGTCAGTGCCGGCGGTGGCGTTCAGCAGCTCCATTGACAAATGCAGTGGGCTTGCCACGCCGGTGGAGCCGAAGTTCAGGCTGCCCGGCTTCGACTTGCTCAGCGCGATCAGTTCCTTGACTGAATTGGCGGGCAAGCCGGGATTGGCGACCAACAGCAGTTCGGTCGCAACCAGCTGCGTGACAGGGGTGAAGTCCTTGCTCGCGTCAAACGTCAGCTTGCGGTAAAGCGACGGCATCATCGCGAGATTTACCGGCATCAGAAGAATGGTGTGGCCGTCGGGCGCGGCCTTGGCCACTGCGGCAGTACCGATGGTGCCGCCCGCGCCCGCCTGATTGACAACCAGGACCGGCTGACCGAAAGCTTCCGCCAGCTTCGGCTGGATCAGCCGCGCCAGCGCGTCGATCGAGCCGCCCGCCGCGAACGGCACCACGATCTGGACTGAACGGCTCGGGTAAGTCTGAGCAATGGCAATTCCGGCATGTAGACCGAGAATGCCGAGGATCAATGAGGCCTTAAATAGCAGTGGCAGTTTCATGTGTTCTTAATCCATGGCATGAGAGTGGATTGGTTCGTCGAGGCGCGCGCGCTTGGATAAAACAACATGGCAAACCTCCAGTCCAGCGTCATGAAATTGCGGTATATGAATCGGTCGCGGATCAGTTGAGACTTGCGCCGGAAGCCTTGACGATGTCCCCCATTTTCTTGACTTCGCTGCGCAGGAATCTGCCGAAATCTTCCG
>JAQGLQ010000231.1 GCA_028292785.1 Noviherbaspirillum sp.
GGTATTGGGCGTGGCGGTGATCAGGCCGTGCAGCACTTCCCACAGCGGCGTGCAGTTGGCCTTGCTGATCTTGTTGTAGAACGCTTCGCGCGCGGGGTTGATGTCCGGTTGAGCCGACATGCTTGTCTCCTGTTGAATTCGCTGGTTGCGGCGCCTGCGTTTTTTATATGGTGTAACTTGCCTGCCCGGCAGGCTCGGTGCGGAGTGCCGGGCGCGCACGATCAATTCATGCAGGCTGACGAAGAATTCTACACCCGCATCGCGCGACATGTATGCCGCATGACCGGGGCCGGGGAAACCGCAAGCGCTCGCTCCATGTCAGCCATTCCATTTCATGATGCGCGTTAATTCCGCATACTTCCTCGTCATTCCCGCGAAAGCGGGAATCCATGCTGACCTTGCGATATCAACGTGCTTATGGATTCCCGCTTTCGCGGGAATGACGCGGAAGAAGATGGGAGCTCAGCTCGCAACAGCCCGTCCTTTGCCGAATGACGACCGCGGTTAAACGCCGTCCTTGACGCGGATTCCCGAAAAAACAAAAAGCCCCGCTTCCCATTGCCGGGAAGCGGGGCTCGGCAGGGATCGAAAATCTTATTCCGAACCGTAAATTCCGGCGGCCTTGACAGCCTCTTCGTACTTCTTCTTCAGCTGCTCCATGATCGCGCTGAATTCCTCCGGCGTGCCCGTCACCGGGTCGATGCCAAGCGCGGCGAAACGCTCGCGGGTCTCGGGACGGCGCGTGGCCTCCGCGACAGCCTGCCCGAGCTTGAGCACGACGTCGCGCGGCGTGCCCGCCGGCGCCACCAGGCCGAAGTCGGCCGCGAAGTCGTAGCCCGGAATGCCCGATTCCGAGATCGCCGGCACATCCGGCGCCTGCGGCGAACGCTTCAGCGAATTGGCCGCCAGGATCTTCAAGCGGCCGTCGCGCAGGAATCCCGACACCGATGGCAATCCGGCGAAGATCACCGACACCTCGCCGGCCACCACCGCGGGCGCGGCCTGCCCCGTGCCGCGATAAGGCACATGCAGCAGTTCGATGCCGAGCGATTTCTTCATGCTTTCCATCGCGAGGTGATGCAGCGATCCATTGCCGGTGGAACCGTAGCTGTACTTGGTCGGATTGGCTTTGACCAGCGCGACGAAGTCCTTGAATGTCTTCGCCTCCACCGACGGATGGGCCACCAGGAACAGCGGCGAGATGCCGATCATGCTCACAGGCGTGAAGTCCTTCGCCATGTTGTACGGCAGCTTCTTGTAGACATAGGGATTGATCGCAAAATGCGCCTGATCCACCAGCAACAGCGTGTAGCCGTCGGCGGGCGACTTGGCCACGATCTCGGCGGCGATCAGGCCGCCGCCGCCGGAACGGTTTTCGACGATGACCTGCTGGCCGAGCGACTGGCTCATGTGCTGAGCGATGGTGCGTCCCATGGTGTCGGGCAATCCGCCCGGCGCATAGGGCACCACGATCTTGATCAGTTTCGTGGGAAAGGCAGCGGTCTGGGCGAACGCGCCGCTGCCTGAAAAAGCCGCCAGACAAGACAGGGCCAGAATCAGTTTTCTGCGAGTAATCACATCGGTCTCCGTTATATGTGTTGTGCTTCGCTTCGCCGGGTCAGCTGGTCGCTTCGGCTCGCTCCTTCGCCACCGCCTGGTCGACCAGCTTGCGAGCCTGGATCGGACCGGCGTCCGTGCGCAGCGCGACCGGGAACGGCGAACTCGCATCCGATCCGAGATTGCGCTGCTGTGCTTCGAGAACCACCTTGTCCTGGTCGAAAGTCCAGTAGATCTGCTTCTCGATGTATTCGGTGAGCGCCTTGTCGTCCCGTTGATAAGCGCGCGCGATGCCCCAGAAGTAATGCGAGCTGGTCTCGGTTTCCGGCGTGATCAGGTTGAGCACGCGGCGCTCCAGCGCTTCGTCGCGCGATCCGGTTGCCGGATAGGAGCCGTTTTCGATGACGAGGAATGAGGGCGGCTGGAAGATCGTGGTGTGCCAGCGGTTGATGCGCACATTGAATCCGGTGGCCTTGACATAGAACGGCGGCGGTTCGCAGTTGAGGATGTCGCGATGCACCAGCACCTTGCCATCCTTCACCGCGACGCTCACAGGCGCCTCGGCGACGGCATCGTTGCCGATGGTATCGTCATGCACATAGGATTCATGCGACAGGTCGAGCAGATTGTCGTTCAGCAGCTGGTAGTTGGCGCCGACATGATGATAGCCCGAGCAGGTTTCCCATTCCGGGTCATCCATCCAGTGGAAGTCGGGAACCGTCGCGGGATCGGCCAGCGCCGGGTCGCCCATCCAGATCCACACCATCGTATGCCGCTCGACGATCGGGAACGGCGTGGTGCGCGCCTTGGCCGGGATCATGTCCTGACAGGGAATGCGGGTGCAGCTGCCGTCGGCGGCGATCTGCATGCCGTGATAGGTGCAGCGGATCGTATTGTCGATCAGTGTGCCGAACGAGAGCGGCACGGCGCGATGCGGGCAGCGGTCAGTCAGCGCAGCGACTTTTCCGTCGGTGGTCCTGAACATGACTACCGGTTGTCCGAGTATGGTGCGTGCCACCAGTTCGCGACCGATGTCTTTCGAGAACGCGGCAACGTACCAGCAATTTTTTGGGGCCATCATCTGATTATCTCCTTTATCCATGAACCGCTTATCCATTCTGCGATGCAATCCTTGCAGTCCCGTGCAATCTTCAATCCTATGCAAAGACGTTTTAAGAATATACAATTAATTTAACATAGTTGAATGACCGATGAAAGTACTGGCGCAGTACATCGGGAAGCAGATAAGGAAGATGGCATCTTGGCGTCGAAAAAAATAGCGTTATCCACAGGAAAGGTTGTTTCGATGACATCGGCGAAAAACAGCCGGTCACTCCTCGCAGACCCTCCTTCGGATGCGGGGGATCGCAAAGGTATTCAATCGATCGAGGTTGGCTACCGGCTGCTCGACGCCCTGCTCGAATCGGAACGCCCGATGACGCTCACCGCGCTGTCGCTGGCGACAGGAATGCCGCCCAGCAAATGCCATGTGTATCTGACAAGCTTCATCAAGGTAGGTTTGATCACGCAAAAGGAATCCGGGGGCCTGTACGACCTGGGGCCGTCCTCCCTGCGTCTCGGACTGGCGGCGCTGGCGCGCGTGGATGCGCTGCAGGAAGCGCGTCAGGTCATGTACAAGCTGCGCGACGAACTGCAGGAAACGGTGGTGCTGTCGGTATGGGGCAATCGCGGACCGACAATTGTCTACAAGGAAGACGGTGCCAGATGGTCGCCGGTCAGCGTGCGGGTCGGCACCGTGCTTCCGGTACTGTCGGCAACGGGACTCGCCCTGCTGTCAGGAACCAAACCGGAAGCACTGAACGAGCTGCTCGCCGCCGAACTCGCGTCGACGCCCGACGACAGTCCGTGGAAGCTCGCCTCCGTCGAGGAGATCCATGCCCTGCTCGCCGACGTGCGCGCGCACGGCGTCTCAAAAGGCCGCGGAAACATATTCCCCGGTTACTCGGGAATCTGCTCGCCGGTCTATGATCATGAGGGCGGCGTCTGCGCGGCCTTGATGGTCATGGGCGAGATTCCTCGCTTCGACCGCAGCAAGACCGGACCCAACGCGTTGGCCCTGCGCGAAGCGGCGGCGCAGGCATCGCATCGCATCGGCTGGAAAGGCCGGCTCAAGATATGACCGCGGCATAGGCAGCCACCACACTGGTTCGAAGCAATTGCATCAATCACGACACAACAGGAGACAACGAATGAACAACACGGGAAAACTCGCCGGACGCGTCGCCATCATCACCGGCGCCGCGCAGGGCATAGGCGCGGAATATGCGAAGGCGATGGCGGCAGAAGGCGCGGCCGTCGTGCTGGCCGACATACTCGATGCCGGGCCGGTTGCCCAGGCGATCAGCGAGAACGGCGGCAAGGCACTGGCGCTCAAATGCGATGTGACCGATGCCGCATCGGTACAGGCGATGGTGGCGGCGACCATCGAGAAATTCGGCAAGCTCGACATTCTCGTCAACAATGCCGCGCTGTTCGGCACCATTTCGCGCAAGCCGTTCGAGCAGATCGAATCCCAGGAATTCGACCGCATGATGGCGGTCAACGTGCGCGGCACCTTCGAATGCACCAAGGCCGCTGTGCCTGCCATGCGCAAGCAGAAATACGGAAAGATCGTCAACATCGCATCGGGCACCGTATTCAAGGGCGCGCCCATGCTGCTGCATTATGTGACTTCCAAGGGCGCCATCGTCGCGATGTCGCGCAGCCTGGCGCGCGAACTTGGCGATGACGGCATCCGCGTCAATACCCTTGCGCCAGGCCTGACCCTGAGTGAAAACGTGATTTCCAATCCGGCCTGGCAAGGCAGCTCCGCCGCGAGCACGGTCGCCAGCCGCGCCATCAAGCGCGAAGCGACGCCTCAGGACATGTCCGGCACTCTGATCTATCTTTGTTCCGCCGACAGCGATTTCGTCACGGGCCAGGTGCTGGTGGTCGACGGCGGCTCCGTCATGCATTGAACAAGCAACGAACGACATACACGAACCAGACAGGAGACGACATGAGCAAGGACGATGCGATCAAGCTC
>JAQGLQ010000259.1 GCA_028292785.1 Noviherbaspirillum sp.
CCTGTGCCGCGGCGTCGACCTGCGGCAGGTCAACGCATCACGCGAGCGCAAGTCGATCAGCGTGGAAGAAACCTATGCCATCGACCTGCCCGACCTGGATGCGTGCCAGCGCGAGCTGCCGGCATTGATCGATCGGTTGATGGAACGCGTGCGCCGCGCCAGGGCCGAACGTCAACTGCACAAGGTCTTCGTCAAAATACGCTTCGCCGATTTTCGGCGCACCACGGTCGAGTGCGTGAGCACGCAGATCGAGCCGGCGCTGTACGGAAAGCTGCTGGAAAACGGCTTCCGGCGCGGGAACAAGCCGGTGCGCCTGCTCGGCGCGGGAGTGCGGCTCGCGGGCGATGAAGAAGCTGGCCAGCTCGGCCTGTTCGGCATCGACACAACAGTGTCGCAGGAATATCCGGGCCACGAAGACGGCGCATTGCGTGACATGTAGAATGGCGCCTTTTTGCCGAGACAGGCACCTCCCGCCATGTGGTTCAAGAACCTCCAGATCTACCGAATTACCGCCCCGCTGGGCATGACATCCGAACAACTTGAAGAGGCGCTCGCAAAGCAGGCATTCGCGGCATGCAGCTCGATCGACATGCAGACGCAAGGCTGGATTTCGCCGCGCGACAACGGCATGCTGGTGCATACCGTGAACCGCCAGATGCTGCTGCAGCTCGGCACCGAAAAAAAACTGCTGCCGTCCACCGTCGTCAATCAGGTCAGCAAGGCGCGCGCCGCCGAACTCGAAGAGCAGCAGGGCTTCAAGCCGGGCCGCAAGCAGATGAAGGAGATCAAGGAACAGGTCACTGATGAATTGCTGCCGCGCGCATTCAGCATCCGCCGCACCACCTCGGTATGGATCGATCCGGTCAATCACTGGCTGGTGGTCGATGCGGCCAGTCCGGCCAAGGCCGACGAAGTATTCAAGACGCTCCTGAAATCGGTCGACTCGCTGCCGCTGGGCACCTTGCGCGTGGAGCGTTCGCCGGTCGCCGCGATGACCGACTGGCTGGCCGCCGATGAAGCGCCGAGCGGCTTCACCGTCGACCAGGATACCGAACTGCGCGCGGCTACCGAAGGCAAGGCGACGGTGCGATACGTACGGCACACGCTGGAAGCCGATGACGTGCGCAGGCACATCGCCGCGGGCAAGCAGTGCACGCGGCTGGCGATGACCTGGTCGGACCGCGTTTCGTTCGTGCTGACCGAAGCGCTGACGATCAAGCGTGTCGCGCCGCTCGACGTGCTGAAAGAGAATACCGATACGATGACGCAAAACGACGACGAGCGTTTCGATACGGATTTCGCGCTGATGACGGGCGAACTGAGCCGCATGATGACGGATCTGGTGCAGGCGCTGGGCGGAGAAAAGCAGATGCAGTGACCTCTTCGGCCGCTTTCCGTCGTGCGGGAAACGGCAGACGAAAAAAAAGACGAACCATGCGGTTCGTCTTTTTTATCTGGCGGAGCGGACGGGGCTCGAACCCGCGACCCCCGGCGTGACAGGCCGGTATTCTAACCAACTGAACTACCACTCCCGAAAGCTGCATCGACGTGTTTTGTTTCACGTTCGAAGGGCCCGAAGTCTACAGGATATTTTCGTTTCTGGCTAGTCACGCGCAGCGCGGCTCGAGAACCTGCGGCCGAAGCGCGACTCAAACAGCCGGAATCGCTTCCGAGGCATGTGATGAGACCCGACCCACGTCGCTATGTCCAGGCAACAAAGCTGATGTACCAGCAGATGGACCGTCTGCGCCAGTGGCGCGGCGTACTGCTCGACGCGCTCGGATTCGCGCCGCGGGAAACGCCGTTTCGCATCGTTCACAGCGAGGCGGGGTTGCGCCTGCGTGCCTATGGCGGTGCGGCGCAGTCCGGCTCGGTACTGCTGCTCGTGCCCGCGCCCATCAAGCGCGCGTATATCTGGGATCTCGCGCCCGAGGTGAGCGTGGTCCAGGACTGCCTGCGACGGCGCATGCGTGTTTATCTCGCGGACTGGTCGGGCCCGCAGGCGCCCGGCCGCGATTTTGGCCTGTCCGATTATGCGGACAGGTTGCTGTCCTCGTGCCTCGCCGCCATCCGCACCGATTGCGGCGCGTCGAGGGTCAGCATTGCCGGCCACTCGCTCGGCGGCACGCTCAGCGCAATCTTTTCCTGTCTGCGCCCGGAGAAGGTAGTTAGCCTGGTGCTGCTCGAAGCGCCGCTGCATTTCTCCGGCGATGCCGGAGCGCTCGGCCGTTTCATCGAAGCAGTACCCGATGCGCGCTTCATTGAAGAGACGTTCGGCCATGTGCCCGGTTCGTTTCTCAACAGCGTCTGCATGGCCTCCGCGCCCGCGGAATTCGAGTGGCAACCCATGATGGATTTTTCGCTGAGCACGCATAACCGCGCGTCGCTCGCCAACCACATGCGGGTGATCCGCTGGGCGCATGACGAATTCCCCATGCCGGGACGGCTGTTCACCGAGACCGTGGAGCTGCTGTACCGCGGCGACGCGCTGATGCGGGGCACGCTTCGCGTGAGCGGCCGGCGCGTCGGTCCGCGCGACATGCGCTCGCCGCTGCTGTGCGTGATCGATCCGCGCAGCACCATCATCCCGCCGCGATCGATTCTTCCATTCCAGGAAGCGGCGGCCGCGCCGGTGAAGCGCGTGTTGAAGTATCACGGCGATATCGGCGTCGCGCTGCAGCACGTCGGCGTACTGGTCGGCGCCAATGCGCATGCCCGCATATGGCCGCCGATCCTTGACTGGCTGTCGGAAATGCATGCCCGCCATTGACGAACGGGGTCCCTGTGACGATCGATCATTCCTAATAAAATGGCCCGACACGTGTCAGACGAAGGCCAAGCATGATCGATTCGTTTTCCCAGCCTCAGCTGTTTCCCCCTATCGAGCCTTATCGCAACGGCATGCTGCGGGTCGACGAATTGCACACGCTGTACTGGGAGGAGTGCGGCAATCCCGCCGGCCAGCCGGTGCTATTCCTGCACGGCGGTCCGGGGGGAGGGCTTTCGCCCACGCATCGGCGCTTCTTCGATCCGGCGCATTACCGCATCGTGCTGTTCGACCAGCGCGGCGCCGGCAAGTCGATGCCGCTCGGCGAATATCGCAACAACACCACTCAGCTGCTGATCGACGACATCGAGCGCATCCGCATGATGCTCGGCATCGAACGGTGGCTGCTGTTCGGCGGTTCATGGGGGTCGACGCTGGCACTGGCGTACGGACAGGCGCATCCCGAGCGTTGTCTCGGTTTCGTGCTGCGTGGGATATTTTTATGCACGCATGCCGAGATCGACTGGTTCCTCAACGGTATCCGGTGGTTCTTCCCGGAAGTGCATGCGCGCTTTGTCGACGCAATTTCCGAAGCCGAGCGCGGCGACGTGCTGCGCGCTTATGCAAAGCTGCTGTTCTGCGACGATCCCGCGATCTATACCAGGGCCGCGCGCGAGTGGAGCCGCTACGAAGGCAGCTGCCTGTTCCTGCGGCCGGATGTCGAGACGGCCGATGAACTCGGCGCGGACGCAACCAGCCTCGGCATCGGCCGGCTCGAGGCGCATTATTTTCTGCATGAGGGTTTCCTCGATGAGGACCAGCTCATCCGCGACATCGGCCGCATCAGTCATTTGCCGGCGGTCATCGTGCAGGGCCGTTATGACGTGGTATGCCCGCCGTTCTCCGCATACCGGCTGCATCGCGCATGGCCCGGCTCGAAGCTGCACATGGTCGACGATGCCGGGCATGCGGCGCTGGAGCCGGGCATTGCGCGAGCACTGATCGCGGCAACCGAACAATTCAGCGCCAGGCGCGGCTTCGAATGACGCGGCCCGGCAACGTCAATACAAACCCGGCGTAATCCGTGTCAATATGCATTCCTGCGCCGAAACAAGCCGCTACGCGCAGCTTCCCCCGGATTCCGGTGCGAATGATTGACGGCTTGTCAACGCAACCCATCTCGCCATGAAAACCAGACTCGTGACCTTGCTCGCCGCAGCCTCGCTCATTGGCTGCGGCGCGCCTTCATCCGATCGCTCGGCGCGGCCGGCCACCGACGCAGTCGTGTCGGCTCCCGCCGAAATAGAAAAAGTCGAAACCACGCCCGACGGCACCTCGACGGCCGGCACCTTCGACGGCTACAAACGTGATCTCGCGCAGCGCATTTCGCAGGTCAATTCGACCAAAGTCTATGCCGGCCGTCCGCAGGCGCTGCTGCGCTCGGTGGTCGTGGTGAAATACGTCGTGGATGCGCGCGGCAATCTCGTCCGCAGTGAAATCCTGCGGTCCAACCGCGACCGCACCACGGAATCGATTGCCTTGGCCAGCGTAAAAAGTACCGCGCCGTTTCCCAAGCCACTGCCGCACCTGCTGCGCCAGGGCCGCCTTGAAATCTCCGAAACATGGCTGTTCAACAGTGATGGACGATTCCAGTTGCGTACCATCGCCGAACCGCAGATGAGCGAGTAAGCCTGCCCGCCACGCGACACGCGATAACCGGCGACGCGCCGGTTACAGATTTTTACATTGTTAAAATTCGTTGGTTTTCAATGACTTGGATCGCTTTCGACTGGCACTGGCGACTGCTGCTTCAAAAGCGCTGAACGCCGCTGCGCGCATCGCATCCAAGCACCTGCATCAATGATGCTTTTTTCATAATCTCAAGGAGATGCTCATGACGTTGAAATCCACGATTCGATCGCTGTCGTTCGTACTCATAGCGTCAGTATCCTCGGTTGCATTAGCGCAAGGAGCTGGAGCGGGTGCCGGTGCGGATTCATCCACCCAACCGAGCGGCGCGTCTTCCGGTGCATCTGGAGCATCTGGAGCATCGGGTTCCGGCGCGCCATCAAGCGGCAGCAACGGCAGCAACA
>JAQGLQ010000261.1 GCA_028292785.1 Noviherbaspirillum sp.
GGGGCAGGCCGAGGTCTTCCAGCGCCTTCTGCAATTCATCGGCGGACGAGTCCTTCGAGCCGAGCACGGCGAAGCGCGGCGTGGGCAAGCCGTGGCTGAGCCAGATGCGCTTGGTCATCACCTTGTCCATCGCGATCGACGAAGCCATCACGCCTGATCCGGTGTAGGGGATGCCAAGCTGCTCGAGCACACCCTGCAGCGTGCCGTCTTCGCCATAGCGGCCATGCAGCGCGATGAACACGCGATCGAATTTTTCAGCCGCCAGTTCGGCCAGGCCACGCGCGGCGGGATCGAACGCATGCGCATCGACGCCCTTGCTTTGCAACGCCTTCAATACGCCGGCGCCGGACATCAGCGACACTTCGCGTTCGGCGGAACGACCGCCGAACAGCACGCCGACTTTTCCGAATTCTTTAGACATAAGGTTTGTGCTCATGGTTGATCCTGTACTACCTTGCCTGGCTCAGTCTTGCCGGCACGCCGCTGATGGAACCGGCGCCCATCGTGATGACGACGTCGCCGTCCTTCACCATGTTCAGAATCGCATCCGGCATGTCCGCGATATCTTCGACGAATATCGGCTCGACCTTGCCGACCACGCGCAGCGCATGCGCCAGCGCGCGGCCGTCGGCGGCGACGATCGGCTGCTCGCCGGCGGAATAGACTTCGGCCAGCACCAGGGCGTCGGCGCTCGACAGCACCTTGACGAAATCCTCGAACAGGTCGCGCGTGCGCGTATAGCGATGCGGCTGGAAGGAAAGCACCAGGCGCCGTCCCGGAAAAGCGCCGCGAGCGGCCGCCAGCGTCGCCGCGGTTTCGACCGGATGATGGCCGTAGTCGTCGACCAGCGCGAATGAACCGCCGCCCGCGAGCGGAATTTCCCCATAGCGCGTGAAGCGGCGGCCGACGCCATTGAATTCAGCCAGCGCCTTTTGCGTCGCGCTGTCGGCTACTCCCAGTTCGCGCGCGATGGCGATCGCGGCACAGGCATTCTGGACGTTGTGCATGCCGGGCTGGTTCAGATGCACCTTCATCGGCGCATAGCCTTGCTGAATCACCATGAATTCCATGTGGCTGTCGACGGCTCGGGCGTCGATCGCGCGCACTTGCGCATCCTCGCGGAAACCGTAGGTGATGATCGGCTTGGAGACGAACGGCATGATTTCGCGCACGCTCGCATCGTCGACGCACAGCATGGCCACGCCATAGAACGGCAGGCGCTGCGTGAATTCGATGAAAGCCTGTTTCAGTTTGGCGAAGCTGTGATCATAAGTTTCCATATGATCGGCATCGATGTTGGTGATGACCTCTATCACCGGCGACAGGTTCAGGAAGGATGCGTCGGATTCGTCGGCCTCGGCCACGATGAAGTCGCCGGTACCCAGTTTCGCGTTCGCGCCCGCCTTGGTGAGGCGGCCGCCGATGACGAACGTCGGATCGAGACCGCCCTCCGCCAGTATGCTTGCCACCAGGCTGGTGGTCGTAGTCTTGCCGTGCGTTCCGGCAATCGCGATGCCTTGCTTGAGACGCATCAGTTCGGCCAGCATCATTGCGCGCGGCACGATGGGGATGCGGCTGGCGCGTGCCGCCATGACTTCCGGATTATCGGCCTTCACCGCGGTGGAGGTGACGATCACATCAGCACCTGCGATATTTTTTTCCGAATGTCCCTTGGTCACCTTGGCGCCCAGTTCGGCCAGCCGCAGCGTTGCCGGATTGCTGCCGAGGTCGGAGCCCGAGACGGTATAGCCGAGGTTGAGCAATACCTCGGCGATGCCGCTCATGCCGCTGCCGCCGATTCCGACGAAATGAATGTTTTTAACCTTGTGTTTCATGCTTGCTTTGCCAATTCTTCGATTACGTTCGCGATGGCTTCGTTTGCCTGCCGCCGGCCGATGGCATATGCCGCCTCGGCCATTTCCGCGCATGCCTCGCGCGTGAGCGACTGCAGCAGTTGCGCCAGCCGCTCGGGTGTCATTTCACTTTGCGGCAGATGAATCGCCGCTTTTTGCTTCGCCATCCACTGTGCGTTATCGCGCTGGTGCGAAGTCGTCGATGCAAGCAGCGGCACCAGCACGCTGGGAACGCCGGCGGCTGTCAGTTCCGAGATGGTGATCGCGCCTGCGCGGCAGATCACCAGATCGGCCTGCGCGTAGCGGCGCGGCATGTCATCGATGAAGTCGACCACTTCGGCGTCCACCTGTGCCTCCGCATAGGCGGCGCGCAATGTATCGACATGCTGCTTGCCCGACTGGTGCGTCACCAACGGACGCGCCTGTGCCGGAAGGCGTGCCAGAGCCGCGGGCAGCGATTCGTTCAGGATCTTGGCGCCGAGGCTGCCGCCAACCACGAGCAGGCGCAATGGGCCGCTGCGTCCGGCATAGCGCTGCGCCGGCGTCGGCAGCGCCATGATTTCCCTGCGCACCGGATTGCCGGTCACCTGCGTCTTGCCCGCCGCATTGCCGAAATCGGCGGGAAAACCGAACAGCACGCGCTGCGCCAGCGGCGCCAGCGTCTTGTTGGACAACAGCCAGGCCGCATCCGCATTCACCAGGACCAGGGGCACGCGGCGCAATGTCGCCATCATCCCGCCCGGCACCGTGACGTATCCGCCCATCCCGAGAACGACATCGGGCTTGCGCCGCCCCAGGATCCGGAAGCAGGCGGCGAAACCCGCCCCAAGCTTGAACATGCCGCGCAGCGTATGCGACAGGCCCTTGCCGCGCATGCCGGCGAAGTCGATCGTATCCATGTCGATCTTGTGCTTCGGCACGATATCGCGCTCCATTCCGTGCCGGGTGCCCAGCCACGATACCTGCCAGCCGCGCGCCTGCATGGTTTGCGCGATCGCGAGCCCGGGAAAGATATGCCCGCCAGTGCCCGCCGCCATGATCATGAGACGCTTCACAGGCGGCCTCCGCGCATGAGTACCCGGTTCTCGTAATCGATCCGGAGCAGGATCGCCAGGCCGATGCAGTTGATCATGACGCCCGATCCGCCGTAGCTCATCAGCGGCAATGTCAGACCTTTGGTCGGCAGCAGGCCGAGGTTCACGCCCATGTTGATGAATGCCTGGACACCGATCCAGATGCCGATGCCTTTTGCCGCGAGCCCGGCGAACGTTTGATCGATCGCGATTGCCTGACGCCCGATTTCGAATGCGCGCTTGATGATCCAATAAAACAGCATGACCACCACCAGCACGCCGGCGAAACCGAGTTCTTCGCCGATCACGGCGAGCAGGAAGTCGGTGTGCGCCTCGGGCAGATAATGCAGTTTCTCCACGCTGCCGCCGAGTCCCACGCCGAACAATTCGCCGCGGCCGAAGGCGATCAGCGAGTGGGACAGCTGATATGCCTTGCCGAGCGCATTGGCTTCCTCCCATGGATTCAGGTACGCGAAAATACGTTCACGCCGCCACGGGGACAATACGATCACGAGGCTGAACACGCCGACCAGCGTGGCGCCGATGCCGCCGAACCAGATGCCGTTGATGCCTCCCAAGAACAGACTACCCATCGCGATGCAGACGATGACGCCAAAGGCGCCAAGGTCCGGCTCCAGCAACAGCAGCAGGCCGACCACGCCGATCGCGGCCGCCATCGGCATGAATCCTTTGGTCAGCTTGTGCATGTACTGCTGCTTGCGCACCGTATAGTTGGCCGCATACAGGACGACGAACAGCTTCATCAATTCGGACGGCTGCAGGTTGAATACCTTGAAGGAGAGCCAACGTCGCGCGCCGTTGACGCCTTTGCCGATGCCGGGCACGAGGACCAGAAGCAGCAGGAAGAGCGTGAGGACGAACAGGTATGGAGCCAGCCGTTGCCAGGTTTCTATCCGCACGCGGAATGCGAGCAGGCCGGCGATCAGCGATACGCCGATGAACGACGCCTGCCGCACCAGGAAGTGGGAGTTCTTGTACGCGGCATACTTGGGCGAATCCGGCAGCGAAATCGAGGCCGAATAAACCATCACCATGCCGAACAGCATCAGCAGCACCACGACCCATACCAGCGGCTGGTCGTAGTCCATCATTTTCGAGTGCTGGACCTTGCCGGAGATCGGGGGTTTCGCTGCGCCCGACGGGAAGAGGAAGGATGGAGCGAATCTCATGCGATCACCTCGCCGCGCGAAAGGGCGATCTCGCGAACCGCATCGACGAATACCTCGGCGCGGTGCGCATAGTTACGGAACATGTCCAGGCTCGCGCAGGCAGGCGACAACAGCACCGAATCGCCGCTCGCGGCAAGCGCGGACGCGCGCTGCACCGCGGCTTCCAGCGTTGCGCAGTCGATCAGTTCGACGCCCGTGTTTTCGGTGGCGGCGCGAATGGCGGGTGCATCGCGGCCGATCAGCAGCACGGCACGCGCATATTTCGCGACCGGCTCGGCCAGCGGAGTGAAGTCCTGCCCTTTACCGTCGCCACCGGCAATCAGTATCAGCCGCCGCCCGCCGCTACGCGCGCGACCGAGTCCGTTCAATGCCGCCGCCGTTGCGCCCACGTTGGTTCCTTTGCTGTCGTCGTAATAGTCGACCGCACCGATGGTTGCCACCAATTCCACCCGATGGGGCTCGCCCCGATATTCGCGCACGCCATGCAGCAGACGCGCCAGCGGCAAGTCGATCGCACGGCACAGAGCGAGCGCGGCGAGCGCATTCAACGCGTTGTGCTGGCCGCGGATCTGCAGCGCGTCCGCCGGCATCAACCGGTTCACCAGGACCGGCGCTTCGATGCCGTCCTTCTTGCGGCGCGCGCGCTTGTTGCTGCGCTCGCCATCTTCGGACGGGACCGCGACGGAAAGCCATTGCATGCCGTTTTCATCGACCAGGCCAAAGCAGCCGGCATGGTCCGGTTCATCGGTGCCGAACGTGACCGTGGAAGCGGCGCCGGCAGCCATTCGCATCACGCGTGCATCGTCTCGGTTCAGCACCCGGATCGTGCGCGGCCCGAATATGCGCGCCTTGTCGTTGGCGTAAGCATCCATGTCGCCATGCCAGTCGAGATGATCCTGCGTCACATTGAGCACCGTCGCCGCATCAGGCTCGAGCGTGAAAGTGGTATGCAGCTGGAAGCTCGACAGCTCGAGCACCCAGACCTGCGGCAGTTCGCCGGCGTCCAGCGCGTCGCGCAGCACGTCGAGCGCGGCCGGACTGATATTTCCCGCGACCTGCACCGTGAGCCCGGCATGCCGGCAGAGCAGGCCGGTCAGGCTGGTGACGGTGGTCTTGCCGTTGGTGCCTGTGATCGCCACCACCTTCGGTGCATAGTCGCGCTCGGCGCGCAGCGCATTGAGCGCCTGCGCGAAAAGTTCTATCTCGCCCCACACGGGAATGCTCTTTTCCTGCGCGGCCGGCATGATGCCTGCCAGTTCGCGCGCGGGCGCCAGGCCCGGACTGACGGCTACGAAATCGATGCCGTCCAACAGGCCTGCGGCAAAGGGGCCGCCGACGAACTCCGCCTCGGGCAGCGCTTCGCGCAGCCGCGGCAGACGATCCGGCAGCTCGCGCGTATCGGCGACGCGCACGGATGCACCGCAGCGCGCCAGCCATAGCGCCATCGCCAGGCCGGATTCGCCCAGCCCGAGTACGAGAACATGTTTTCCGTCGTAGTTCATCAGCGCAGCTTCAAGGTTGACAGCCCGAACAGCACCAGCATCATCGTGATGATCCAGAAACGCACCACGACCTTGGTCTCTTTCCATCCTTTTTGCTCGAAGTGATGATGCAGCGGCGCCATGAGCAGGATGCGGCGGCCGACGCCAAAGCGCTTCTTCGTATATTTGAAATAGCCGACCTGCAGCATCACGGACAGGGTTTCGACGACGAAGATGCCGCCCATGATGAACAGCACGATTTCCTGACGGACGATGACTGCAATGGTGCCGAGCGCGCCGCCCAGCGCAAGCGCGCCGACGTCGCCCATGAATACTTGGGCGGGATGCGCGTTATACCAGAGGAAGGCCAGTCCCGCGCCGGCCAGGGCGCCGCAAAAGATCAGCAGTTCGCCGGCGCCAGGTATATAGGGAATGAACAGGTATTTCGCATACAGCGCGCTGCCGGTGAGATACGCGAACAGTCCAAGCGCGGAACCCACCATCACCGTCGGCATGATGGCAAGCCCGTCGAGCCCGTCCGTGAGATTGACGGCATTGCTGGTGCCGACGATCACGAAGTAGGTCAGCGCGATGAATCCCCACACGCCGAGCGGATAGCTGATGGTCTTGAAGAACGGAACGATCAGGTCGGCCTTCGGCGGCAGGTCAAGGCTGAATCCGGATTGCACCCAGGCGAGAAACAGCTTCCATACTTCGATAGGCGTCGGTGCCGAGACGGAGAACGCAAGGTATACCGCGGCGCCGGCGCCGATCAGCGATTGCCAGAAATACTTTTCCCTGGACGACATGCCATTCGGATTTTTATATACCACCTTGCGATAGTCGTCGACCCAACCGATGGCTCCATAGCCGAGCGTCACCACCAGCACCACCCACACGAAGCGGTTGCTCCAGTCGGACCATAGCAGCGTCGACACGCCGATCGCCAGTAGAATCAGCGCGCCGCCCATGGTGGGCGTGCCGGATTTGATCAGGTGAGTTTGCGGCCCGTCGGTGCGCACCGCCTGCCCTACTTTCATCCGCGTCAGCATGCGAATGACGCCGGGGCCCGATATCAGGCCGATCGCCATCGCGGTCAGCGTGGCGAACACGGCACGAAACGTGATGAAGTTGAAGACCCGCAGCGGCCCTACGTCCTGTTGAAAATATTGTGCTAGCCAAAGCAGCATGTTAATGGGCTTCCTGTACTTTTCCGGCTGCTTCCGCTGCGGTTTCGTCGTTGATCAGTTTGTGAACCACGCGCTCCATTTTCATGAAGCGCGACCCTTTTACCAGCACCGTCATGTCGTTCGCGACGAGCGCATCGACCGCCTGATTGAGCGCTTCGATATCCTCGAAGTGGCTGGCGTGCGCGCCGAACACGTCCGATGCATGGCGCGCGAGTTGGCCCAGCGTGAGCAGATACTCGATGCCGTGATCGCGCGCATAGGCACCGACTTCTTCGTGAAATTTGGGGCCGTCGTTGCCGACTTCGCCCATATCGCCCAGCACCAATAGGCGCGGCGCTGGAGCGTTCGACAGAACATCGATCGCGGCGCGCACCGAATCCGGGTTCGCATTATAGGTGTCGTCGATCACCAGCGCGCCATTGCGTGCCTTTTTTCGCTGCAGCCTGCCATTGACCGGCTGGAAAGCTTCAAGCCCGCGGATCACCGCCTCTTCCGCAATACCGATAGCCAACGCGCAGGCAGTTGCCGCCAGTGCATTTCTGACATTGTGTACGCCGGCGGCGGCAAGCCTGACGTCGAACTTCCGCGCGCCGGCCGTAATGGACAAGTCGCTGCCGAAATCGTTCGAGGTATACGTGCAGGTAACGTGCGCGTCCGTCGAGAAGCCGAAGCTCATGACGGTCCGGCGGCCGGCATAGGTGCGCCAAAGCGGCGCATACTCGTCGTCCGCCGGAAAGACCGCGACACCGTGCGCCGGCAAAGCGCTGATGACCGCGCCATTTTCCTTGGCTACCGCTTCGACGCTCTCCATGAATTCCTGGTGCTCGCGCTGCGCGTTGTTGACGAGAGCGACGGTCGGCTGGGCGATCGCCGCCAGTTCCGCGATTTCGCCCGGATGATTCATGCCCAGCTCGATCACCGCGGCCTTATAGGGAGCATCGAGCCGGAATACCGTCAGCGGAACGCCGATCTCGTTATTGAGATTGCCTCGGGTCGACAGGCAATTGTCGCGTCCGTATTCGGCCACCAGAATCGAGGCGATCATTTCCTTGACCGTGGTCTTGCCATTGCTGCCGGTGACGCCGATGACCGGCAGCGAAAAACGCCTGCGCCAGTAACGCGCCATCTCGCCGAGCGCGACTCGCGTATCGGGCACCACCAGCGCCGGTATCTTCAGTCCGTCGGGAATGCGCTCGACCACCACTGCGGCGACGCCTTTTGCCGCCACCTCATGAAGGAAGTCATGCGCGTCGAAACGTTCGCCGCGCAATGCGACGAACAAGCTTTTCAGACAGACGTTGCGGCTGTCCGTGGCTACTCCATCAAATTCTGCGTCGGCCGCTGCATTGTTCGCAATCACGGCTCGCGAAATCCATGGCTGCAAATGCGCCAATGATGATTTCATTAATTCATTCCCTTCATTGTTGCCCGCGCGGCCAATGCCAGTGCGGCATGATCGGCGTCTAAAAACGGCAATTTCTTGCCTTTGATTTCCTGATAAGTCTCATGGCCCTTGCCGGCCAGTAGCACCACGTCGCGTTTTTCCGCATGGCGCACCGCCCATAGAATCGCGGTGGCCCGGTCTTCCATTACCTGCGGCGGCGCCTGCGTCGTGCGTTCGGCGCTGATGCCTTGCACGATTTGCTCGATGATCGCGGCCGGTTCTTCATTTCTCGGGTTGTCGCTGGTCACGATGATCTGGTCGGCGATCTGCGCTACCGCGGCCATTTGCGGACGCTTGCCCGGATCGCGATCGCCGCCGCAGCCGAATACGCACCACAGTTTTCCGCCGCGCTCGGCCGCCACCTGGCGCAGGGTCGCAAGCGTTTTTTCCATGGCGTCCGGCGTATGCGCGTAATCGATGACCACGAGCGGATTCTCCTGCCCGCCAAGTTGCTGCATGCGTCCCGGAACGGCGGTCAGGGCTTCCATCGCTTCCACCGCCGATTTCAGATCGATGCCTCTGGCGAGCAGCACACCGAGGATGCCGAGCACGTTGCTGACGTTGAACTGGCCGACCAGCTGGGTCTTCAGCTGCGCCGAGCCCTGCGCGCAGTCGAGGCGAAACGCAGTGCCGCCCTGCGCGCTGCGCACATCGCCGGCACTCAGGATAGTCACGCCGGGAACGCTGCGGCCGGTGAGGGTGTACCCGGTGATCGGCAGCGAAGGATTGGAGGTTTGCAGCTGTTCGATCAGGCGCTGGCCGAGCTCGTCATCGAGATTGATGACCGCATGCTTCAATCCTGGCCAGGCGAACAGGATCTGCTTGGCTTCCGCATAGGAATCCATGTCGCCGTGATAATCGAGATGGTCGCGTGTGAAGTTGGTAAACAGCGCGACGTCGATGTGCATGCCGTTCAGGCGGGCCTGGTCGAGTCCGATCGAGGATGCTTCGATGGCGAGCGCCTGTGCGCCCGCATCGCGCAGTTCCACCAATTTCCGTTGCAGCAGCACGGCGTCCGGCGTCGTATAGCCGGTCGCGCTGAATCCGCCATGGTTGCCCGTCCTGAACAGGCCCACTCCCAGGGTGCCGATCACGGCGGTTGGCTGTCCCAGCTGCGACAGGGCCTTGCCCAGCCATTGCGTGCATGAGGTTTTGCCATTGGTGCCGGTAACGGCTACGGTAAACATGCTGGCATCCGGGCGGGCGTAGTAGACATTCGCGATCGGGCCAGCGAGCTTTTTCAGGTTGCCGACGGCACGGTGCGGCAGCGTCCATGCGGCATTCCATTCGAATCCTTCGGCTTCATAGAGGACGGCCCTCGCACCTCTGCCGATCGCATGCTCGATGTAACTGCGGCCGTCGGCAGCGTCGCCTGGATAGGCGAAGAACACGTCGCCGGGACCGATGGCGCGGGAGTCCGACGACAACTGCGCGGATGGCGCGGTGTCGTGCAGCCAGGTCAGGATTTCGGTCTCTCGTGATGTCGCAGCCAGCATTACAGGCTCTCCTGGACTACGTTGGCCGGGATGATGATGTCGGTCACCGTCGAATCGGGCGCGACGTTCATGGCGCGCAGCGCATTGGATGTCAACGAGGCGAATACCGGCGCGGCTACATCGCCGCCGTAATGCATGCCGTTGGAAGGTTCGTCGACCATGACGGCGACAATGATGCGCGGATTGGATACCGGCGCGAAACCGACAAACGAAGCGACATATTTATTCACGTACTGGCCGTTGACCGGCTTGTGCGCGGTGCCGGTCTTGCCGGCGACGCGATAGCCCGGGATCTGCGCTTTCGGCGCGGTTCCTGTCGGTCCGGCCGCCATTTCCAGCATGGCGCGTACATCGCGCGCGGTTTTTTCGGAAAAGACGCGCTGGCTGATCGGATGGTCTGTTCCCTTTTGCAAGGTGATCGGGATCGAGTCGCCGTCGCGCGCGAAAACCAGGTAAGAGCGTGCCATCTGGATCAGTGAAACCGAAATGCCATGGCCGTAGCTCATCGTCGCCTGCTCGATCGGGCGCCACGATTTGAAAGGCCGTACGCGCCCGGCGACGGCACCGGGGAAACCAAGCTTCGGCTGCTGGCCGAAACCCACCGTTGTAAACATGTCCCACATCTGCTGGGGCTGCATCTGCAACGCGATTTTCGCGGTACCGACGTTCGACGATTTTTCAATCACCTGGGCGACGGTCAAATTGGCATGCGCATGCGCATCACCGATTGTCGCCTTGCCGATGGTGAGCTTTCCGCTGGAGGTCTGAATGACCGTATTCGGCGTGACCAGCTTGTTTTCCAGCGCCAGCGCCACGGTGAACGGCTTCATGGTGGAGCCGGGTTCAAAGGTATCGGTGAGGACGCGATTGCGCAGTTGCGCTCCCGTCAGACGCGTGCGGTCGTTCGGGTTATAGGTAGGCAGGTTGGCAAGCGCGAGCACTTCTCCGGTTTTTACATCGAGGACGACGGCGGCGCCTGCTTTCGCCTTGTGTTTCTCGACCGCTTCTTTCAGATGCGAGAATGCGATGTACTGGATCTTGCGGTCGATCGACAGCGCGAGATCCTTGCCGTCGTGCGGCTCTCTCGTGGACTGCAGATCCTCGACCACGCGGCCGAGACGGTCCTTGATGACGCGCCGGCTGCCGGTGACGCCGGCCAGATCCTTCTGGAATGCGAGTTCCATCCCCTCCTGGCCCGCATCCTCGACATTGGTGAAGCCGACGATATGCGCCATGACTTCCCCTTCCGGATAAAAACGCTTGTATTCGCGCCGCGTCTGAATTCCGGGAATGGCCAGCTTGGCGATCTTGTCGGAAACGTCTTGTTCGACCTGGCGTTTCAGATAAACGAAATTGCGGTCCGAATCGAGTTTCTTGCGCAGTTCGGCTTCGCTCATCTCGAGCAGTCCGGCGAGGGCGCGCAATTTGTCGGCAGGCGCTTCGAGGACATCGTCGGGGATCGCCCAAATCGCCTTGACCGGAACCGACGATGCCAGCACCTGCCCATTGCGGTCGGTGATCTTGCCGCGCGTCGCCGGCAGTTCGAGCGTGCGCGCATAGCGCGACGCGCCCTGCTTCTGGAGGAATTCGGTCGATATGCCCTGCAACCATAGCGCGCGTCCGGCCAGCGCGGCGAATGCCGCAAACATGACGAACAGCACGACGCGTGAACGCCATACGGGCAGCTTGACGGCCAGCACGGGACTGGCGGTGAATGCGACGCCTCGGGCGGCGGCGGTGCGGGATGTGGCGCGCATTATTTTGCCCCTGGCATGAGGTACTGGGTACGAGCCGGCGTTACTGCGGTCATACCGAGGTCGCGGCGTGCAATGGCCTCGATTCGGGCATGTTTGCCGAGCGTCGATTGATCGAGCTGCAATTGCGCCCATTCGATGTCGAGCTGCCTGGATGACGCCTGCGCGCGCTCAAGTTCGATGAACAGCCGGCGCCACTGGTATTGCGCGTTGACGACCGATAATGCGCACAGCACGAGCGCAATGGTCAATACGAGGCTGAAGCGTCCGCTCATCGCGCGCCTCTGGCGGATGAGGATGCCGGCAGGCGTTCCGCAACCCGCAGGATGGCGGAGCGGGCGCGCGGATTGCCCGCCACTTCAACGTCCGAAGGCTTTTGCCTGGAAATCAATCTGAGATCGGGCTGCGGCAGATCGACGGCACGAATCGGCAACCGGCGGTCCGGCTGCGGCGCGCTGGCATGGGATGCCATGAAGCGCTTGACGATGCGATCTTCCAATGAGTGAAAGCTGATCACAGCCAACCTCCCGTGGGGGCTCAGATGTCGTAGTGCGGCGGCGAGCCCTACTTCGAGTTCTTCAAGCTCTTGATTGATGAAAATCCGGATAGCCTGAAAGGTACGAGTGGCCGGGTCTTTGCCCTTCTCGCGGGTTTTAACGGCGTGTGCCACGATCTCGGCAAGCTGTCGTGTGGTTGAAATTGGCTGGACTGCCCTGCGAGCTGCAATCGCCTTTGCAATCTGAAAAGCAAACCGTTCTTCCCCATAATCCTTTATCACCTTTCCGATCGTCTGTTCGTCTTCCGTCGCCAGCCATTCGGCAGCGGACCTGCCACGCGTGGTATCCATGCGCATGTCGAGCGGGCCGTCGGCGCGGAAGCTAAAACCTCTTGCCGCATCATCAACCTGCGGCGAAGAGATGCCCAAATCCAGCAAAACACCGTCCACCTTCAGACCGCCGCGCGCTTCAAGCACCTCATCCATCGTCGCGAAACTCGCATGGACGATTTCAAACCGCTCATCCGCGATCGTCTGCGCCGTCGAGATCGCCTGGGGATCCTTGTCGAACGCGATCAGGCGACCGCGCGCGCTCAGGCGCTCCAGGATCAGACGGCTATGCCCGCCACGTCCGAACGTTCCATCCACATACACACCGTCGGCGCGCGCATCGATCGCCAACGCATCAACTGCTTGTTCCAACAGCACGGTACGGTGCTGCAACTCTGGCACCGATTTTTCAGTCATCGCATGCCGTCAAAATGAAAAATCGTTCAATACGTCCGGCATGCCGTTCGCAATCGCCTGCGACTCGCTTTCAGCGAGCTTCTCGGCATCCCAGATCTCGAAATGGCTACCCATGCCAAGCAACATCACATCGCGCGTCAAACCCGCGGCGGAGCGCAGTTCGGGTGCGATCAGGATGCGGCCTGCCGAGTCCATTTCGACATCGGATGCATTTCCAAGGAAAATGCGCTGCCAGGCACGTGCCGACATCGGCCATGCAGCGATTTGTTCACGGTGGGTTTCCCATACGGGACGAGGAAAAAACAAGAGGCAGCCATGCGGGTGTTTCGTTAGCGTAACGCGTCCTTCGCATTGCACGATCAAGGCGTCACGATGCTTGGCAGGAATCGACATCCGCCCCTTTGCATCGAGATTGAGTGCTGACGCGCCTTGAAACACCCCGTGGACCCCTTTAATTGTGGATTATTGTGCTTTGGTGCGTCGTATCCGAGTGGGCCGGAAAGCGGTTTTTCTCCCACAAAAATACACTTTTTCACACTGCCGCCCACTTTAGAGGATGCCGTTTTTGCGGTCAAGTAATATTCGGAGGCAAAATCTTGACTTTTTTCAATGGAGTCAATGACTTAGGTAAGTTCATTAAAGCAATATGAAATGCAAAAACTCAATTTTATTAAGGACTTATGACTGATACTGAAGGTGACCTCTGAGCTATACACATGTGTTTCATATGTTTCAGATGGGCATCAAACATGAGATGGATCAAAGTTCAGACGTATGCTTTTCCATGAATTCATGTTTTGCAATGGAAAAACTATTAACATTCAATGTCTGTGGCTTTGAAAGGATGTGTGCGCATACTTTCAGCGTAATCAGCATGGCACAACGATTATGCTGAAAATGCGGTAATGATTTAAAAATTCTCTTGGCACGACGACTCAACTGATTATTGATGCTTGGAATTGTTTCTGAGCATGAAACAATCGGTTCATCCGCATGCTCCGAGCACGTAAAAATCCGGCGCTGCCCGCTTCAGCGTGCTGATCGAAAACGGATTGGCGAAGCCCATCAGATCATCGGAACCCTTGGCGTAAGCAACGAAAAACTTGCTCCGCGCCCTTCCCTGGGCTATGTGCTCGGCGTTCGAAGCAGTAAAGCAGGCCACAGTAGCAACTTCGGGCGGCGACGCCATCGGGCCGCTCCCGCCAAGCCGATCGGCCATGCGCTTGACCGCAGCCATCTGCGCACCATTCTTCTTCACATATGCAGGATCGGCCGGATCGAACCCGAACCAATTCCAGCATCCCTTGGGATTACGGATCGGGTCCGGCACCGTCTGCGGATATAGCACGACGATCTCATTGGTGTCAGCCCACTCGTTGTAACCGGCATGCCTGATGAACTGGTCGCCAAGCATCGTATTGCTTTGTTGACATCCATGAAAAACGATATGCAGCCGGCACCGGCGGGAACCTCCCTGATCACAGGCAGCGGGGACGTAGACCACGCCGCTGTCTGCCATGCCATGGTCCTTGGTTCGTCCCTCCCGCATGAATTCCGACTGGTCAAACGTCAGGAATTTCCCGCCCGGGTCGCCAGCCTTTTTCGGCTTCAGCTCGCCATATATCCATTGCAAAAGATCCCCGGCTGCGTCGAAGCGGCAGTTGCTGATAAAGGGCTTGCCGAGCTTGCCGCATTCATTGCCGAACGAATCGGTGGGCATGGCATGCTCGGCGCGCATGTCCTTGCGATATTTGATATTCGCGTCGCCGACATAGTGACGATAGTAAACGTACAGATCATCCATCACCGGTGTTGGCACCACGCTATCGACCGATCCCGAGAACATCCAGATTTTTTGCCTCGACAAATGTGTTGTCGGCTCGATCGCGCCTTCGCGTGCATACTGCTCTGTCATGGCGGCCAATTGATCCACGCCGGTCCCGCCAGGCGTGACGCGGCAAGAGGACCAGAAGAAGAAGCTGAGGCCGGCGCAGCTGCATCTGCTAGTTGCGATCCCGACGTCGCCGCGTGCGCAGTTGTATGGTCCGCCGGCGATGACGCCCGCGCCTTTTACTATCGATGAATAGGCGACGCTGAACTGCACCGCCATGAATCCGCCGGACGACAGGCCGGAGACAGAAATCTGCCTGGTATCGAGATTGAAGTTCTGAAGGCGCTCCGATGCGGCATGAGCATCAATGCAAACCGCCATAGCGGCTGCGGTGCAGGCCGCTTTCAGCAGTCGATGCATGTACGCGCGGAAGAAGGTATGCATGCGCGCAATGAAGGAAGAGAGCCTGTTGGTCGTGAGATGAATCTTTTGGAAGCGGGAAAGCAGTCCAGTTTCACGGATTGGGTGTGCTATAGCGGCCGCTATGAAAGCGTGCAACTGGACTGGCGATCCTCCACTATTCACGCTCATCCATCCCACGGCCAACAGGCTCTCCGGGCATTCAACTTTAAAGGAATGGCAGAAGAGCGCCTTGAGTAACCTCAACTTACTCCGGATGCAATACCTCTCGCTGCGACGATCTCATGCGACCGACATGGGAAATGATAAGTGAAGCAAGCCGATAGGCCGGATTTTGTTACGGCGCGCCGGGACGAACCCGGCGCGCTATGACAGCCATTCCTCTAGGCCGTGAATTGCTCCACGGCTCAAGCTTCCTACCCGCACGCTCCGCGAGCAGCATCAATGCGTGCCTATTTGGAATTGCTCCGGGTGGAGGTTACCGCGTTTCACCCTTTGTGACGCAGGGAGGACTTTCGCCCTCCCCGTTCCCAAAGACTCGTCTCTGTGGCCCTGTTCCGCGCCTCGCGGCGGACGGCCGTTAGCCGTCACCCTGCTCTATGGAGTCCGGACCTTCCTCCCGTTATCGATGTGACCATCGACAACCAGCGGCTGTCTGGCTTGCTTCATCCGACATTGTAGCGCAGCGGCCGACTACGGCCCAGTCAAACAGAGGCGGCCCCGCGATCGACGACGGCGCTGGTGCTGTCCGTACCCTGCTAGCCCTTCATCAGATCGGAACTCGAGGTACCTGTCACCTTGCCGCTGGTGATATCGAAATGTACGTTGAACATGCGCGCCTCGAGGCCGTTGCCAGGCGAGTAGCGCCAGTCCCAGACTTCCTCGTTCTTGCGCTTGTATTGCACCACGCTGCTCGGCCTGCCCAGCATGCGTCGCACTTCATCCTTGCTCTGCCCCTGCCTGATGTTGGCAAAATTCTCTTCGGTCAGCACCTGCCGGTAATCCTTCATCTTTCCGTGCTTGTCGATCGTAAACATCCAGGTGCGCGAGCCGTTCGGTCCCTTCGGATACTCGAGCGTGCGCGAGCCGTCCTCTTCTTCCCAGACAGTGTCGGGCTGTCCCATGACCATGCGCACATCGGACTCGGACGAAATGCCTTTTGCCAGCTTGTCCAGACCGAATTCCTGGATCGGACGGCCCTGATTGTCGCAACCGAATGCAAGCAATGCGGAGCCGAGCAGTACGATATGTCTGAGCAGTCTCTTCAAGATGTTTCCTCGTCTTTGAAATTATTGTCCGCTCTTGATGGCGGCGCCCGAATGATATGTACATCTGATGAGAGTCAGCGCTTGACCTCAAGGTTCGCGTACCTTTGTGACGGGCTGTAAGGACGTCGGATCGTTATCAAAATTTCCATTCCGAAAGATGCTTGATTTCCCTCAAATGAGTGTCGTGCCCGGCTTGATAAATTGCACATCTGCTCTCAAAGGAGTCGCCATGAATCAATACCATGTCGCAATTGTTTTTCAGGAATACTTAATC
>JAQGLQ010000279.1 GCA_028292785.1 Noviherbaspirillum sp.
AGTTGCTCGCCTATGTCAAGGCGAACAAGACCAAGGTCACGTACGCCAATGCCGGCGTAGGCTCGGCGTCTCATTTGTGCGGTATGTTGTTCATGTCGGCGATCAATACCGAACTGACTACCGTGCCCTATAAGGGCACCGGTCCCGCAATGAACGACCTGCTGGGCGGGCAGGTGGATATTATGTGCGATCAAACCACGAATACCACCAGCCAGATAAAGAGCGACAAGATAAAAGTGTATGGCGTCACCACCAAGACCCGGGTGCCATCGCTGCCGAATGTGCCGACCATGGATGAAGCGGGCCTGTCGAACTTCGAAATTGCTGTATGGCATGGTTTATATGCGCCCAAAGGGACGCCCAAACCTGCGATTGCTACGCTGTCGGGCGCACTGCAGACTGCTTTGAAGGATTCCAATGTCAAGACGCGCTTTGGCGAACTCGGTACCGAACCTGTTGCCGAGGCGAGAGCTACGCCCGAAGCGTTGCGTACTTTCCTGAAGACCGAGATCGACAAATGGAGCCCGATCATCAAGAAAGCCGGCGTCTACGCTGACTAAGCGCATTTTCGAAAATCGAATCAGGAGATATGCCTAGCGACTAGTTTTTCACATTACTCAGGGCAAAAAATTTAGCATTTTCTGTTCGCGTGGCGAACGTTACCAATTGTTTCAGCCACGCAAAATGGGATAAGATGCAAGCCGCTTTGCGCAACCTGTTGCGCCGCCACACTCCCCAAGAAGTGGGCGCAAACAATTACATATTCTAAAAAACCAAAGGAGATTCACCTTGCCTTCATTTATCCGGAACCCTAAGGACTTCTGGTCCGGGGTTATGTTCGTCGTGTTCGGCTTGGTTGCCGTCATTATCGCTCGCGATTATGCGATGGGTAGTGCCGGCAGGATGGGACCAGCCTATTTCCCCACTGCTCTCGGTTGGATACTCGCTGCCCTCGGAGCGACCGGCATTGTGCGTTCGTTTTTCGTCGCAGGCGCGCCCGTCGAGAGATTTGCCATCAAGGAACTTCTCCTCATTCTCTTGTCGGTAATCCTGTTCGCCGTGCTCATCCGCGGCGCTGGCCTCGTCATCGCAGTCCTTGCGATTATCGTGCTCAGTGCTTACGCAAGTCCCAAATTCGGCTGGAAGTGGGTGACCATTCTGGCTGTTGGTATGGCGGCTTTTGCGGTCCTGCTATTCGTTAAGGCTCTCGGGTTGCCGATGCCGATACTTGGCTCGTGGTTCGGCGTCTAAAGGAGAGATCAAAATGGAAATTCTAAGCAATCTGATGATGGGCTTTGAAACAGCCCTGACCTTAACCAATCTGTTTTATTGCCTGGTTGGCGTGTTCGTGGGAACCGCGGTGGGTGTATTGCCTGGCCTCGGCCCAGTCGCCACCATCGCCATGCTGTTGCCAGCGACCTTCGCTCTGCCCCCGATTTCGTCACTGATCATGCTGGCGGGTATTTACTATGGCGCGCAGTATGGCGGTTCGACTACCGCGATCCTGGTGAATTTACCGGGAGAGTCATCCTCGGTCGTGACAGCGATCGACGGATACAAGATGGCGCGTAACGGTGAAGCCGGAAAGGCGCTGGCGACAGCGGCGATCGGCTCCTTCTTCGCCGGTACTGTCGCTACCTTCCTGCTCGCGTGGTTCGCGCCGCCGCTGGCTGAACTGGCCTTGAAATTCGGTCCTGCCGAATATTTCTCGCTGATGGTTCTCGGTCTGGTTGCTTCCGTGGTTCTGGCGCATGGCTCGTTGTTGAAAGCCATCGGCATGGTGGTCCTCGGCCTGCTGCTCGGCTTGGTCGGTACCGACGTCAATTCCGGCACACCGCGCTATACCTTCGACACGCCTGAGCTTGCCGACGGCATCAACTTCGTCGTTGTCGCGATGGGTATGTTCGGTCTTGGTGAAATCATCCGCAACCTTGAAGGCGACGAGTCGCGCACACTCCTGATCAAGAAGGTCAAGGGTCTGATGCTCACCAAGGACGATTTCAAACGCATTATTCCGCCGATCCTTCGCGGAACCACGCTCGGTGCGATCCTCGGCATTCTGCCGGGCGGCGGCGCGATGCTGTCATCCTTCTCCGCCTATTCGATCGAGAAAAAGATATCGAAGAATTCGGCGAATTTCGGCAAGGGAGCGATTGAAGGCGTGGCGGCACCTGAGGCCGCCAATAATGCAGGTGCGCAAACATCCTTCATTCCGATGCTGACACTTGGCATTCCGTCCAACCCGGTGATGGCGCTGATGATCGGTGCGATGATCATTCAGGGTATTCAGCCAGGCCCGGCCGTGATGACGGAACAGCCGCAGCTGTTCTGGGGAATTATCGCGTCGATGTGGATCGGCAACTTCTTCCTGATCGTGCTGAACCTGCCGATGATCGGCTTGTGGGTACGGATGATCATGGTGCCGTATCACATGCTGTATCCGGCAATCCTGATGTTCTGTGCGATCGGTGTGTTCAGTCTTTCCAACACCAGTTTCGACGTCTACATGATGGCATTGTTCGGACTGTTCGGTTACCTCTGCGCCAAGCTCGAAGCAGAGCCCGCGCCGATGCTGCTGGGTTTCATCATTGGACCGATGATGGAAGAATACCTGCGTCGCGCGCTGTTGCTGTCTCGTAGCGATCCGTTAGTCTTTGTCCAGCGTCCCATCAGCGCCACGATGCTGGCCATGGCAGCGCTCGCACTGATCGCGGTGATGTTGCCGACACTGCGCAAGAAGCGGGAAGAAGCCTTCGTCGAGGACTGATCGTCGACATCGCGCTGCGGGCCGGACAGCCGCAGCGCAGCAATCCCGAATCCGGCGCGCTCCTTTAACGGACCGCGCCGGATTTTTTTATGGGTCGTTCGAAAGGTGACTGTTTTGCCTTATCCTGAACGTCGTCCCGCTCGTGCTTGATCGACAGCGGACCGTTCGAAACAGATTCCCCTGTTTTGTAAAAAAATCATTGATGCAGGACCTCAGCGCCATGAGCAGCCTACAAAGTCGCGATCTCTTTTCCGCCATCATCGAAGCGCCATTCGGCGCGATCGGCATTCGCGTCGCCGCTGACGCCGACGCATTGCGGGAACTGGTTTATCTGCCGTCGCAATTCCAGGAACAGGCGCCAACGGATCGGCTGTCCGAACGCGGCGCGGAACAGGTCAGACGCTATCTGGACGATCCGGATTTTCGGTTCGATCTGCCGATGGCAGAGGCAGGTACCACTTTTCAGCGTCGTGTATGGGATGCGATTTCGGCGATCCCGCGCGGCGAAGTACTAACGTACGGACAAGTCGCGCGACAGATTCGCTCGGCCCCGCGTGCTGTCGGGCAGGCATGCGGCGCCAACTGGTTCCCGCTGGTCATTCCATGCCATCGTGTGACGGCCTCGGGCGGACTCGGCGGTTTCGCCGGCCACGACGATGCAAGCGGGTTTCATCTTGCCGTGAAGCGCTGGCTGCTCGCGCATGAAGGCGCGGCAGGATATATGAGAAAAGGTGTTTGAAGATGCGTAATGTAAAAGCCGCGATGATGGAAGAAGAGGCGGACACATCAGGCGCAAGCCATGCGGCGATCGATGAATTTTGCGATACGCTCTGGCTGGAGGACGGGCTGGCGAAAAATTCGCTCGATGCCTATCGACGCGACATGCGCCTGTTCGCGGACTGGTTGCATGCCGAACGCGGACGCACGCTCTATGCCGTGGTCGCGGATGATCTGAATGCCTATTTCGCCGCTCGCCACGGAGACACCAAGGCCACCTCGGCAAACCGGCGCCTGGCCGTGCTCAAGCGCTTCTATCAGCTTGCCCTGCGCCAGAACAAAATCCAGGTCGACCCTTGCCTGAAGATGAAATCGGCAAAACAGCCGCCGCGCTTTCCGAAAACGCTATCGGAAGCGCAGGTGGAAGCGCTGCTCGCGGCTCCGGATGTGAACAGGCCGCTCGGCCTGCGCGACCGCACCATGCTGGAATTGATGTATGCGAGCGGTTTACGGGTGTCCGAACTGGTGCTGCTCAAGACCATAGAGCTTGGCCTGAATGAAGGCGTGCTGCGGGTAACCGGCAAGGGAAACAAGACCCGGCTGGTGCCCTTCGGCGAGGAAGCGCGCGAGTGGATCGAGCGTTATCTGAAAGAGGCGCGTTCGGCGATTCTCAATGGCCAGGTCGATGATGCGCTGTTCGTCACGGGGCGCGGCGGCGCCATGACGCGGCAGATGTTCTGGATGCTGATCAAGAAATACGCGCTGAAGGCCGGCATCAATGCGCCGTTGTCGCCGCACACCCTGCGGCATGCGTTCGC
>JAQGLQ010000319.1 GCA_028292785.1 Noviherbaspirillum sp.
ACGCCGATTCGCTGTTCCAGTATGCCGCCAGCGGATTCCGTGATTTCACGCGCATTGCGGGGTCGTCGCCGGAAATGTGGCGCGATATTTCGCTGGCCAATCAGGCCGCCTTGCTGGAAGAACTCGACGCCTACATGAAGCAGCTGAGTGCGGTGCGGCAGATGCTGGCGGCTGGCGACGGCCCGGCGCTGGAAGCGGTCTACGCGAATGCGCAGCAGGCGCGTCAGCAATGGATACGGACGATCGAGGCTGCCGAGCAGCCGGGCAAACAAGGCGGCGACTGATGAAACATTATCCCCATCATCTTGACTTGCAACCCGCGACGCGGGCGCATGGCAGTGTGCGCCTGCCGGGTTCGAAAAGCATTTCCAACCGGACTCTGCTGCTCGCCGCGCTGGCGGATGGCACCACACGGATCATGGACCTGCTGGCCTCGGACGATACGCACGTCATGCTGATGGCACTGCAAAAACTCGGCGTGAATTGGGAGCAGATCGGCGCCTCGCAGCAATACGTTGTGCGCGGCACCAGCGGTGTGCTGCCGGTTCATCAGGCCGACCTGTTCATGGGCAACGCGGGCACTGCCATCAGGCCGCTGACCGCTGCCCTTGCGGTGATCGGCGGCGATTACACGCTGCACGGCGCCACACGCATGCACGAGCGTCCGATCGGCGATCTGGTTGATGCAATGAATGCCATCGGCACGCGCATCGAATATACCGGCCAGCCGGGCTACCCGCCCTTGCATATACGGCGAGGCATGCTGACTTCGCGACGCCTGCAGGTGCGCGGCAACGTGTCGAGCCAGTTCCTGACCGCACTGCTGATGGCGGCGCCACTCATGGCGAAAGATGAAGCGGTAACCATCGATGTGGTCGGTGAGCTGATCTCGAAGCCCTATATCGCAATCACATTGAATCTGATGCGCCGTTTCGGCGTGACCGTCGAGCGGCAGGACTGGCAATCCTTCACGGTGTCGGCGGGTCAGCGCTACCTCAGCCCGGGCATGATTCATGTTGAAGGCGATGCTTCTTCCGCTTCGTACTTCCTGGCCGCGGGGGCCATCGCCACCGGGCCGGTGAGGGTCGATGGCGTCGGCAGGAACAGCATTCAGGGCGACGTGCGGTTTGTCGAAGCGATCGAGAAAATGGGCGCCACCATCACCATGGGCGACAACTGGATCGAAGCAAGGTCGAATGGCGTATTGAAAGCCATCGATGCCGATTTCAACCATATTCCGGATGCCGCGATGACCATCGCGGTCGCCGCGCTCTATGCGGATGGGCCGAGTGTCCTGCGCAACATCGGCAGCTGGCGGGTGAAGGAAACCGATCGCATTGCTGCCATGGCGACGGAGTTGCGAAAGCTGGGCGCCACGGTCGAAGAGGGCGCCGATTTCCTGCGCATTACACCGCCGGCCGAAATCCGGGCAGCGGCGATCGACACCTATGACGATCACCGGATGGCCATGTGCTTTTCCCTCGCCTCCCTGAATGGGGCGGCGCGCAAGGGCAGTCGCATCCGGATCAACGATCCGAAGTGCGTTGCCAAAACCTTCCCCGATTATTTCGAGTCCTTCGCTAAAATTGCCGGCAGCGAGTCGCTATGATTGCTTTTCCGTTGGCATCGCGCATTGCGCAGGCTGCCTAAGCCAAGGCTGTTTTTGTCTGCATCCCGGCCGCTATCTGGCTATCATCGAACAATGAATACATCCGACATCCCGGTCATCGCCATCGACGGACCGACCGCATCCGGCAAGGGCACCGTCGCATATCGTGTCGCGTCCCGGTTGGGGTTCCACTATCTCGATTCCGGCGCGCTATATCGTCTTGCCGCCCTGTCATCATTGCGCCGCGGGCTGCCGCTCGAAGACGAGCAGGCATTGGCAAAACTAGCCGAGGGTTTGCAGTGCAGATTCGCCGCCGGCGAGATATGGCTCTCGGGTGAAAACGTGACCGAAGCGATTCGTGCCGAGGAGGTTGGCAATAGCGCATCGAAAATTGCCGCTTTGCCAATGGTGCGCGAGGCCCTGGTCGGCCTGCAGCTTGGATTTAGAATGGCGCCGGGTCTGGTGGCCGACGGCCGCGACATGGGGACAGTGATTTTCCCGAACGCAGCACTGAAAGTGTTCCTTACCGCAAGTGTTGAGGTGCGCGCATATAGACGATATAAGCAATTGATTGACAAGGGTTTTTCTGCTAACATGCAAACCCTTCTTCATGATTTGAGAGAGCGCGACGCACGCGATACCAATCGCGCGATTGCGCCGCTGAAGCCTGCGGAAGGGGCATATTTGCTGGATACATCCGATATGGCTGCCGACGAGGCTGTCGAGCGTGTGCTCCAATGGTATGCAGATTCAGGAAAGCATGCGTGAATCAAAGAAGCTGCATGCCGGTTGTTGCAAGTCGTATCGTCATTTTGTAATTCGATTGGTGCTCGTCCAAGCGCAAGGCCTGGCCGGGTGTTGATAAACCTAACCCTTTATTAGTCGTATCAAGACACGCGATTAATACTGGCTAACTTGTTCAAATCTATGTCTACAGTTTCCGCATCCCCCGCATCTGGTATGGAAAGTTTTGCCGCTCTCTTCGAAGAATCACTGTCACGTCAGGACATGCGTTCCGGCGAAGTGATTTCCGCTGAAGTCGTTCGTCTGGATCACAATTTCGTGATCGTCAACGCCGGGCTGAAATCCGAAGCGTTCATCCCCATCGAAGAGTTCAAGAACGATAATGGCGAACTCGAAGTCAATGTGGGTGATTTCATTTCCGTTGCGATCGAGTCGCTCGAAAACTGTATTGGCGACACCATCATGTCTCTCGAAAAGGCCAAGCGACTTGCGTCCTGGCTCTCGTTGGAAAAAGCGATGGAGTCGGGCGAAATCGTGACCGGCACCGTCAACGGCAAGGTCAAAGGCGGCTTGACCGTCCTGACCAACGGCATCCGTGCATTCCTTCCGGGTTCGCTGGTCGACACCCGCCCGGTCAAGGACACCACGCCGTACGAAGGCAAGACCCTGGAATTCAAGGTCATCAAGCTCGACCGCAAGCGTAACAACGTCGTGCTGTCGCGCCGCGCTGTCATCGAAGCATCGATGGGCGAAGAGCGCCAGAAGCTGATGGAAACCCTGAAGGAAGGTACCGTCGTCACCGGTATCGTCAAGAACATCACCGACTACGGCGCGTTCGTCGACCTCGGCGGCATCGATGGTCTGCTGCACATCACCGACCTGGCATGGCGTCGCGTGCGTCATCCGTCGGAAGTCCTGTCCGTCGGCCAGGAAATCACCGCCAAGGTCCTCAAGTACGATCAGGAAAAGAACCGCGTTTCGCTGGGCGTCAAGCAACTGGGCGACGATCCGTGGACAGGTCTGTCCCGTCGTTATCCGCAGGGCACACGCCTGTTCGGCAAGGTAACCAATCTGACCGACTACGGCGCATTCGTTGAAGTCGAGCAGGGTATCGAAGGCCTGGTCCACGTGTCCGAAATGGACTGGACCAACAAGAACGTGGCTCCGAACAAAGTCGTCCAGCTGGGTGATGAAGTCGAAGTCATGGTTCTGGAAATCGACGAGGACCGCCGCCGTATCAGTCTCGGCATGAAGCAGTGCAAGCCGAATCCGTGGGACGATTTCGCGATGACCCACAAGAAGGGCGACAAGGTCCGCGGTGCGATCAAGTCGATCACCGACTTCGGCGTATTCATCGTCCTGGCTGGCAACATCGACGGCCTGGTTCACCTGTCCGATCTGTCCTGGACCGAGCCGGGTGAAGAAGCCGTTCGCCGCTTCAAGAAGGGCGACGAGCTGGAAGCAATCGTGCTGGCCATCGACGTCGAGCGCGAGCGCGTTTCCCTGGGCGTCAAGCAGCTCGAAGGCGATCCGTTCAACAATTTCGCCGCGATGAACGACAAGGGCGCAGTCGTTACCGGTACCGTCAAATCGGTCGAGCCGAAAGGCGCTGTCATCCAGTTGTCCGACGAAGTCGAAGGCTATCTGCGCGCTTCCGAAATCTCCCGCGATCGCGTGGAAGATGCCGGTACGCATCTGAAAGTCGGCGACAAGATCGAAGCGATGGTGCTCAATATCGATCGCAAGGCGCGCGGCATTCAGTTGTCCATCAAGGCCAAAGACAATGTCGAAACGCAGGAAGCCATGCATAAGATGTCGGCTGACTCCAACGCTGCCTCCGGCACGACCAGCCTTGGCGCGTTGCTGAAAGCAAAACTCGACAACAAGCAGTAATCGAGGCGAGCCTGTAAATGACAAAGTCGGAGCTGATTGCACGCTTGGCCGAACGTTATCCGCAACTGATTGCTAAAGATGCGGATTTCGCGGTCAAAACCATCCTCGATGCGATGACCGATGCCTTGGCGAGCGGGCAACGTATCGAGATTCGCGGATTCGGCAGTTTCGCATTGAACAGCCGGCCGCCGCGGATAGGCCGCAATCCCAAGTCGGGCGACAAAGTGATGGTGCCGGAAAAACGGGTGCCGCACTTCAAGCCTGGCAAGGAGTTGCGTGAGCGCGTCGACGCCATGGTTGGGCAACCAATCAAGGAAGAATGAGTCGTTTGCGGCGAAATAAAAGGACGGCATCCCAGGATGCCGTTTTTTTTACGTACAATTCCGTTTTTCGCGATGTCAACACGATCCGGCACCGGCTGCGTTGACCTCGTAACGTGTAATCCACTGCGGCTCCATATCGCGGGCGGAGCGGCAAACCGGGCAATCGAAGCCGGTCGGCGGGAC
>JAQGLQ010000348.1 GCA_028292785.1 Noviherbaspirillum sp.
TGGACAGGCCAAGCTTGTCCGCTTCTTGAATCAGAATTTCACGATTGATCAGCTCTTCCTTAATCATACCGCGCAGCTGCGGGGAGTCCTGTTGTCCTTGTGCCGACAACTGCTTGACCATCGCATCGGCACGTGAAGAGGGGACTGGCTTGCCGTTGACGACAGCAAGGTTTTGCGCCATTACGGGTAGCGCGGTGGCGGCTAGTAGTGTAATCAACAGTCGAGCATGTTTTAAAGTCATTATCTATTCCTAAAATTGCGGAGTGGGTAAAAAGATTGAATCGGGTTGGTCGGCGCCTATTTCACAACTTCTGACGGCGCCAATGCGATGATTGCGAGAGCGTGGATGTCCCTGTGCATCATGTCGTAGAGGCAATCATACACCAGCCGATGTCGACTAACGCGACTTAGGCCCTCGAAACGCTCGGAAACCAGCTCTACCCGATAATGCCCGCCCCCGGAGGCTGCGCCGGCATGACCGGCATGCAGATGGGATTCGTCGGTTAACTGACAGTCGCACGGCGCAAAAGTTGCGATCAGCCGGGACCGGATATCGTCAAGCCGATTACTCATTTTGAATCTTTGACATGCTTAGACAGCAGCAAACTCTGGGCGACGACGAATACGATCATCATCCCAGTGAAGCCGAACAGCTTGAAATTCACCCATGCCGCAGTGGAGAAACTGTAGGCGACATACACATTCACTATCCCCATCAGGAGGAAGAACGCAGCCCAGGAAAAATTAACCTTTTGCCAAACGCCATCAGGCAGGGAGAGCTGTTTTTCCATCATCAAACGGATTAGATTTTTCCCAAAGATGGCTTGACTGGCCAGCAGGATTGCGGCGAAAGCCCAGTACAGCACGGTAGGCTTCCATTTGATAAAGGTTTCGTTATGAAAGTATATGGTCGCGCCGCCAAATACCGTGATGATGACAAGCGAAACCCATAGCATATTGTCCACCTTTTTGCCACGGGCGAGCAGGTAGAGAATTTGCGCGCCGGTAGCAAGAATGGCAACCGCGGTCGCGAGCATGATTGGTGCCTGCGAGGCTACGATACCTCCATCGGCCGCGATTCCGGAAAGATATTGCTGCACCAGGCCGAAGGCGGCGTCCGGATGTCCTTCCCCCCACTTGAATACACCGAAAAACAGGATGACCGGAAAAAGATCGAATAAGAACTTCATTGTTGGTTTTGACTTTCAAGAGTTGCGGGTTCGGCTTTTTATTATGTTTTCGATTCCGGTTCGAACCGCAAGGCCGCCGAGTTGATGCAATAGCGCAGGCCGGTAGGCGGAGGCCCATCCGGAAAGACATGCCCGAGATGCGCATCGCACACATTGCACAAAATTTCGGTACGTATCATGCCATGGCTGCGGTCCACACGCTCGCGCACATTTTCAGGATTCAGGGCCTTGAAATAACTCGGCCAGCCGCAGCCGGAATCGAATTTGGTATCTGACTCGAATAGCGGCGTCCCACAGCAGACGCACACATAGGTGCCAATCCCGTGATGGTCCCAGTAACGCCCGGTAAACGCACGCTCGGTTGCGGCATGCCGTGTCACCTGGTATTCGAGCGGATCGAGCATGGAACGCCATTCGGCGTCGGTTTTAACAATTTTTTCTGTCATGATGAACAACTCACTTCCAGTTCACTAGCCCAGACGGGTGGGAGGTCCGCATATTTCGCATGCTCCGGCTGCTCGTCGAACGGTTTCTCCAGAACGGCGAGTAGCGTGGCAATTTCCGAAAAGTCCTTATTCTGCGCCTTTTCGATCGCGATTTGTGCAAGATAATTGCGCAGGACATATTTCGGATTCACGCTGTGCATAGCGCTCCGGCGCTGCAGGTCGACGCTGCCTTCCTGTGCGAGTCGAGCTCGGTATTGCATGGCCCAGGCATCGAACGCCGGACGGTCGATGAAAAGATCGCGCAGCGGCTGGTCAGTCGCCGGATCGGCAAGCTGGAGATTGCCCAGCCGACGAAAGAACAACGTGAAATCCGCATGATTGCCCTGCATCAGCGCGAACATCGCGTCGAACAGTGCCTCGTCATCCTTGCGATGCGTCTTTAGCCCGAGCTTGGCATGCAACAGTTCGTCCAGCTTCGTCTTATATTCGGTTTTATAAACTTCGAGCGCCGCATGGGTGCTGTCGACGTCGCCGATCAGAGGCAGCAGCGCCTGACCCAGCCCAAAGCAGTTCCACTCGCCGATTCCCGGTTGCATGCGGTAGGCGTAGCGCCCCTGCTGATCGGTGTGATTGCATATGTGTCCGGCGTCAAAGGCATCCATGAAACCAAACGGACCGTAATCAATGGTGAGGCCAAGGATCGACATATTGTCGGTGTTCATTACGCCATGCATGAACCCGACCGACTGCCATTGCGCCATCAAGCGCGCGGTGCGGCGTGTCACCTCCGCCAGAAAAGCCTGATAGGGGTTCGCCTCGGCGCGAAGCGAGGGATAAAACCGGTCGATCACATAATCCGCGAGGATTTTCAACTCGTCCTTGCGATCGTTGTAATACCAGTGTTCAAACGAACCGAAGCGGACGAAGCTGGGCGCCATGCGCGTCGCCACCGCACTCGTTTCGGGCGTCTCGCGCATCACGTACATGTCCGAACCGACGACGCACAGCGCACGCGATGTCGGTATGCCGAGCGCGGCCATTGCCTCCGAACAGAGAAACTCGCGGATCGAGGAGCGCAGCACCGCCCGGCCGTCTCCCATGCGCGAGTAAGGCGTCAGTCCCGCGCCCTTGAGCTGCAGCTCGAGCACGCCCGGGGGCGGGGTGCCATGCGCGCGCAGGTCGCCGAGCAGTATCGCGCGGCCGTCTCCAAGCTGACCCGCCCATACGCCGAACTGATGACCCGAATACACCGCGGCCAGCGGTATCGAACCCGCGAGATTGCGATTGCCGGCAAAGATCTGAGTGAATTCCTCTGTGCCGAATTCGGCCGGATCGAGGTCTATCATCGCGGCCGCCGCGGCGCTCGCGCAGACGAGATAAGGATCAGGAAGCGGAGTGGGATTCAGCTTGGTGTAGAAAGCCGGCGGCAAGCCGGCATACGAATTATCCAGCGGCAGATCCTCGATGCGGCGCCGCATCGGCATGGGTGCATTCATCACAAATCCTTGCATTGTCCTGCTTGATCACGCACGACTCGCGCATGGCGTCAAACTTTTGCAGGCGAGAGGACATGCTGCGGAATTGCAAGATGCCATCGCCATAAAGAACCAGCCCGTATTTTGACAGAGAAAAGAACTATGCACCCGAGGCGGCAAGCATGCGTAGTTCCGTGTGGAAAAGACTGCGCGTCCGCATGTCCTTTGGCGTGGGCGCGGCTTGCGGCAGCCTGAGATTGGGCATCCGCTTTTCTCATAATTC
>JAQGLQ010000367.1 GCA_028292785.1 Noviherbaspirillum sp.
CCTGTTTCTTTTCGGCGGCGCGCGCAGCTTCCTGTTCCTTCAAGGCCTTGGCCTGCGCTTCGCGCTCAGCCTCAAGCTTGGCGAGACGCTCCTGTTTCTCGCGCAGGTCCGCCTCCTGACGCGCGATCAGTTCGGCCTGACGTCGCGCTTCTTCCGCGCGACGCGCGACTTCCGCCTCATCCACCACGGGAGCAGCGGGCTTCTCGGCCGGCGCTTCAACAGCAGGTTCGTCACGCTTGATGAAAGTACGCTTTTTGCGAACTTCAACCTGAATTGTGCGTGACCTGCCCGTGGCGTCGGCCTGCTTGATCTCGGTCGTCTCTTTGCGAGTCAGGGTAATTTTTCTCTTCTCGCCTTCCGGTGCTGCGCCATGCGCGCGACGCAGATGGTCGAGGAGCTTATCCTTATCGTCTTTCGACAATGGATCGGACGCCGAACTTTTCTGAACGCCGGCTGCGCGCAACTGTGTCAGCAGCAAGTCCGACGGCATTTTAAGTTCGGTGGCAAATTGGGCTACGTTGTTACTCGCCATGCAGTCCTCTTTTCTATGTGACACGGCAGATGATAATGGGATGTTGCGGCTCATTTGGCTTCCACAAGATCCCGAGCTTTGGCCTGCAATGCCTTTGCACGATCGTCGTACTTGGCATCGATGAGCCGCATCTCGTCATCGGTCACATCATCAAATTCATTTTCAATCAGTTGCCGTGCGCGATCCACTGGCAGCGCAAGGATCGCACCAAATTCGTCATAGGCGAGACCGGCAAACCTGTCCACCGTCTTCACGCCGGCCAAGCCCAGCTTGCCGGCCGTAACGCGATCGATACCTTCAAGGTGAACCAGAGCATCATCCATGCCTTCGAGACCTTCTTCCGACGCAATCGCTTCAGTGACCAGCGCATCGCGCGCCCGGTTACGCAATTCATTGACCGTATCGTCATCGAATGCTTCAATTTCCAGCATTTCATTGATAGGCACGTATGCGATCTCTTCCTGGCTCGTGAAACCCTCTTCCACCTGGATGTCGGCCACTTCCTGGTCGACATCGAGCCGTTCCATGAAGAGCGAGCGTATTGCCCCGGTTTCCGCAGCGGATTTGTCCGCGGACTCTTCGGCAGTCATGATATTGATCTGCCAGCCCGTCAGCTCCGAAGCCAGCCGCACGTTCTGGCCGCCACGGCCGATGGCGATCGCGAGATTCTCTTCATCGACGACCACGTCCATTGCGTGTTTCTCTTCATCCACGACGATGGATGACACATTCGCCGGAGCCAAGGCGCCAATCACGAACTGCGCCGGATCTTCCGACCAGAGGACGATGTCAACCCGCTCGCCGCCGAGTTCGCCGGTGACAGCCTGTACGCGCGAACCGCGCATGCCGACGCAGGTGCCGATCGGATCGATCCGCTTGTCATTGGTGAACACGGCGATCTTTGCGCGGACGCCCGGGTCGCGAGCAGCCGATTTGATTTCAAGCAGGCCTTGCTCGATTTCCGGAACTTCGAGCTCGAACAGCTTCATGATGAATTCGGGGGCCGTGCGCGACAAGATCACCTGCGGGCCGCGCGCATTGCGATCAATACGCAGGATGTAAGCGCGAACCCGATCGCCGATTCGAAGATTTTCCTTCGGGATCATCTGATCACGCGGCAGCCGGGCTTCGATCTTGCCCGATTCGACGATCGCATCGCCGCGCTCCATGCGCTTGATGGTCCCGGTAACGAGCGAGTCCCCACGCTCGAGAAAATCCGCCAGGATCTGCTCGCGCTCCGCATCGCGAATGCGCTGCAGCACAACCTGCTTGGTATCCTGCGCAAAACGCCGGCCGAAGTCCACCGACTCGATCGGCTCTTCGATGTAATCATCCACCTCGATGTCGGAAATCTGGTCTTTCGCCTCGAAGTGGAGAATTTCCTGGTCCGGCAACTGCAGGCCGGCCTCGTCCGGGACGACATGCCATCGACGGAAAGATTCGAACTCTCCTGTTTCGCGGTCAATGGAAACACGGATATCGACTTCGCCGTCGTAGCGTTTCTTGGTCGCCTGCGCGAGCGCATGCTCAAGCGCTCCGAAGACGATATTCTTATCGACGTTTTTCTCTCGTGCCAGCGCATCGACCAACAATAATACTTCGCGACTCATGCTTTGCGACTCCTAAAGTCCACTTTGGGCACCAACCGTGCCTTGTCCACATCAGCGAGCGTAAACTCCAACATCGCCGGCCCTTCTTTTCCTTCAAATTCCAGCTTCAGCGTGTCGCCTTCCGGCGCATGCAGAACGCCCTGGAACGACTTCCGATTGGCGGCGCCCGGCATCGGCATGCGCAACTTGATCGCGGCCTCCTGGCCCACGAAACGCTCATAATCCGCGCGCTTCTTCAGCGGCCGATCCAATCCCGGCGACGACACCTCAAGCCGCTCATAATTCGCATTCTCGACGGTCAGCACATGCGATAGCTGATGGCTCACCTTCTCGCAATCTTCCACTGTGATATTTCCCTTGTCCGCGTCCTGAGGGTCGAAATCGATGTACACACGCAGCAAGCCGCGTGCCGCTTGTTCAAAGTCGACGAGCTCATAACCCATGCCCAAAAGGGTTTTCTCAATCAGATCCTGCAGCCGCACAAAACTTCTCCGTATAACTTGCACCGATTCCACGAATCAACGCAGATTTGCTTAACAAAAAAAAAATGGGCCTCCGCCCATCTTTTTTTATCGTT
>JAQGLQ010000375.1 GCA_028292785.1 Noviherbaspirillum sp.
AATCTGGTCCACCGATTCTACGGCTCGCGCAAGCTGATAGGCATATCCCCGTGCCAGCGCCTCCGCCTCTCGCGTGGCGCTGGCCACCACGCGCCGGCCCTCCGCTTCGGAACGGGTGTCCAGCAAATACCAGCCGGCGCCACTGATAATGATGGACACGAGCGGCCATATGATTATCCAGCGCAGGCCCCCACGCAAAAAATCGAGCCTTGCGCGAACCGATGCGAGTCCCATTGCCGCCTCTTTCACGACGCCGCTTGCACTGGTCCTGTCCAGCGCCGTATCCCTCCAGAGGAAGTGACAGTAAAGTGCTGGATAAGTTACGGAAATCGGGCCGCCGTGCCGCACAATCACCGGGAGTTGCAATTTTTGCAATACTCAGGTAGCAGATTCGACTAGCATGGTTTGGCAACTGCCAGTATGATTCCACGAAATTTTTTGAGGACATCATGGATTTTCTATTGAACTTCAACTGGCTCGCGGTCGGCCAGATCATTCTCATCGATATCTTGCTGGGCGGCGACAATGCGATTGTCATCGCCCTCGCCTGCCGCAATCTGCCGGCGCATTTGCGCACCAAGGGAATTCTCTGGGGCACAGCCGGCGCCATCGGGATCCGCATCGTGCTGATCGCTTTTGCCGTGACCATGCTGCAGGTGCCTTATCTCAAGATCATCGGCGGACTCCTGCTGTTCTGGATCGGCGTGAAATTGCTGGCCGAAAACGATGAAGGCCATGGCGAGATTCAGGCCAGCGACCGCCTTCTCACCGCGATCAAAACCATCGTGGTCGCTGATCTCGTGATGAGTATTGACAACGTCATCGCAGTCGCCAGCGCGGCGGAACAGGCCGGCGGCGAGCATCAGATGGCGCTGGTCGTATTCGGCATTCTGGTCAGCATCCCGATCATCATCTTCGGCAGCACGCTCGTGCTGAAGCTGATGCAGCGGTTCCCGATCATCATCACGCTCGGCGCCGCCCTGCTCGGCTGGCTGGCCGGCGGCATGCTGGTGACCGATGTGGCGGTGGCACCGTGGATCGCAGCCAACCTGCCCATGATCGATTTCATGGTGCCGGGCACGTCGATACATCTCAATCTCGTCAGCCTGATCTGCGCCATCGCGGTCGTGATGGTCGGCTTGCTCCCCGGCCGCAACAAGGCGAAGCCGGAAGCCTGATCGCCGGCGCGACGCGCAAGGCTGTTCCCCTTCTCCCGCAAGCGGAGAAGGGAACGGCGGCTGATATGGCCGGCTTCCCCATTCAACCGGTGAACTCGATCCGCCGCCACAACGATAAAGGCGCCCCCGCCTTCTCCTCGCGAAAAATGGCGAGCGCATCGACCCGCAACGGCTCGATCGCGGACGGCGCCAGAAAATGTTCTTCCGCGGCCCTGCGCAGGCTGTCTGCGGCCGCGGCATCGAGGTGCGCCAGCGAATCGGTCAGTGTCATGTGAAAACGGAATTCACCATCGACATACGGATAACCCCACTGCTCGAGCAACGCTTCCTGGCGCGCTATGAGCGGCGCCCGCCGCCGTTTCGCCAGTTCATTCGCATCCAGCGGCGCGCGCAAGGCGTCGAAGTGTCTTACGCAGCGGAACGCCAGCGCATCGATCGCATCGCTTGTTCCTGTCGGGCGCAATGACAGAAAGGTGCCGAGGGCGCGCACCCGGACGTCCTGCAAAACCACCGGCGCCTGCGTGGCGCAAAATGCTTCCGCCAGCGCGATCAGCTCCGTTTCGGTAACGCCATCGGCCAGCCGGAACGGCGCCTTGAGCGTCGCATGGAATCCATAGCGGCGCGCGTTGGCGGTCAGCTGCCGCAACACCTCGGGCGCAACGCCCGCGACCTTCGGCTGCGTGCATTCGACGCCGCGCGCCGCATCGCGGCCCAGCCAGCGGCATCCCGCATCCCACCACGGAGATTGCGGCGACGGCGCGAAATACAGCGCATAGCGGCAACCGCGCATGGTTATCGCCTCAGGTTTTGCTCAGCGGCGCCACCTGATCCATGGGGAAGCGGTCGCCCGCATCGAAGAAATCGTCGTGCTGGAATCCGGCGTCGAAGTACTGCACCTCCCAGTAATTTCGATCCAGATCCATGAGATAGAACGAATACACGCCGTGCTGATCGACGGGATCGAATACCTGCCGGATCTTGTACTCATCTTTCAGCCGCTTGGCGGCTTCATGCGCGGCGTCCACTTCTTCGCGCGATTGCACATCGACCCCCCAGTGATTCATCACATGGACCGGATGCAGTTTGTCGCCCGCTTCGACGCAGACGATGTGGAACTTCAGGCCGCAACGCACCGCCATCGTGCGCCGGCCATGGCGCACGCATTCCAGGCCGAGGAACTCTTCATAAAAGCGGCGCGATTCCTTCAGGCTGTAGCATTCCAGCGTGCCGTGGGACAGCACATAGGGTTTGACCACCGAATTGCGATTGTTCGGCTCGATCAACGGCTCGGGGATCATCTCGATAGTGGATGGCATATCAATCTCCTGCTGTGCGGTGCGGGATGGAATCAGGCTTCCTGGCCGATGCGCGTCTCGAGCCTGCCAAGGCCTTCGATCTCGATCGCGACGCAGTCGCCCGGCTGGAGAAACTCGCCGCGTGCGGAACCGACGCCGGCCGGCGTGCCGGTCAGCACGATGTCGCCGGGATGCAGCGTAGTCATCGTCGACAGATGGGCGATCTGTTCCGCCACCGAAAAAATCATCTGGCCGGTGTTTGAATCCTGTTTGATCACATCGTTGACCCACAGCTTCATCGCGAGGTTCTGCGGATCGCCGACCTGATCGGCCGGCGTGATCCATGGGCCGAGCGGGCAGGAGCCGTCGAAACCTTTATGCGCGGTCCAGTCGAAGCGGAACGCGGAACCCGCCGGCAATTGCATGCGGCGCGACAGATCGCGTGCCGACAGATCGTTGGCGATGCAGTAGCCGGCCACATGCTCGAGCGCCTGGGCCGGCGAGACATCGCGCGCGGTACGTCCGATCACAGCCACCAGCTCCGCCTCCCAGTCGAGCTTCTTCGATGCGGCCGGCCGGCGCACCGTAGCACCGTGGCCGACCACGGCGCTGCGCGACGGCTTGAGAAAATGCCAGGGCTTGAGGCCGAGCTCGCGCGGATCGGGGTCCGGCGCATGGTTATTGGCGCGCGCCATTTCAAGCACGTGGTCGCTGTAGTTCGCGCCGGCGCAATAAATCGCGCCCGGATAGAGCAGCGGCGCGTGCAGCCGGACATTCTCGATGTTTTCGCCGGGGATGCGCTGGTCGATCACCAGTTGCGCCGCCTCGCGCAGCAGAGCGGCATGGCGGTCCCACGCCTCGAGCACATCGAGCACGGAATGCACCGTGCTTTTTTGTCCGGTCAGATTGGACAGGGCTTGCTCGACGGGATACACGCTCGCGCCGATGCGCAATCCCGCGACCGGCGCGCCGCGGGCATCGAGGTAAGTGAGCAACTGATAGTTGTCCATACAACTTCCTTAATCGGCTTTGATATTGGCGTCGCGGATGACTTGTGACCAGCGTTCGGTGTCGGCCTTGATGATTTCCGCCATCTGGGCCGGCGTATTGCCTACCGCCTGCGCATACACATCCGCCATGCGCTTCTTGAATTCCGGCTCATGGATCACTTTCGCGATCGCGTCCGAAAGCCTGTTGACCACGGGCGCCGGGGTGTTGGGCGGCGCGACGATTCCCAACCAGGTTTCGGAGAGAAAGCCGGGCAGGACTTCGGAAATCGCGGGGACGTCGGGGAAGTCCGCGACACGCGCATTGCCGCCCACTCCCAACAGCTTGAGACGCCCGCTTTTGATGAAAGGCATCGCGGTAATCAGGTTATCGAACATGACGTCGACATGGCCGCCGGTCAGGTCGGCGATCGCCGGCGCCGTGCCCTTGTACGGGATATGCACCATCTCCGCCTTGGCCATGGTCTTGAACATTTCGGCGGTGAGGTGGGTGCTGGTGCCATTGCCCTGCGATGCGAAATTGAGCTGCTGCGGCTTGGCATGCGCCAGCGCGATCAGCTCGCGCAGATTTTTCGCCGGCAGCTTCGGCGAAGCCAGCAGCACGTTCGGATAGGATGCAATGATCGATATCGGCTTCAATGCGCCTGGATCGAAGGAGATCTTGTACAGCAGGTGATTGATGGTCAGCAGATGCGGCGGCGTCGCGAGCAGCGTGTAGCCGTCGGGACTGGCCCGGGCCACGATCTCCGCGCCGACATTGCCGCCCGCCCCCGGCCGGTTTTCGACGATCACTTGCTGACCGAGGATGGCGGGCAGCTTTTCGGCGATCATGCGCGGCAGCGCATCCGCCGTGCCTCCCGGCGGATACGGCACGATGATTCTGATCGTCTTGCTCGGAAACGCCTGGGCCGATGCGCCGCATGCGGCCAGCGCCAGCACCGCGGCAGCCAGGAACTTCAATCGTGCAGCCATATCCGCATCCTTTCGATGGAACGAAGCGTCGGTGGGAAAGTTATTGTGCGCCTTTTGGGTCAGTCGAGCTTGACACCGATCTGCTTGACCAGCTTGCCGAATTTTTCGTGGTCGTTGCGGATGCGGGCGATGAATTCATCGTGCGGCGCCGAGAAGGACACGAATTCGCCGACACCAAGCAGCCGTTTCTGCACATCCGGCA
>JAQGLQ010000387.1 GCA_028292785.1 Noviherbaspirillum sp.
AAACATTCCCCAAAGAAACGAATAATGTGCCTTAAATACATTTTTGTCTCTAAAATACGACATTTATGTGGCAAATTTGCTATTAATTTGCACGTAAAGCTCTTATAGCTTTCGTTTTTTGGCGTCCGAAAGTTAACATGTCGTTGTATTACTAGTTTTGCAAAAGACGTTTCCACGTGAACGTATCCACGTGTTTCTTAGGAGTAAATTGATAAATGAAAAAGTCACTTCTCGCACTCGCAGTGTTGGGAGCATTCGCTAATACGGCATTTGCTCAGACCAGCGTTTCCATCTACGGTATCGTCGACGCGGGCGTAAACTTTGACAATGGCAAAGAAGCTGGTGGCAGACAATGGTCGCTTGCATCCGGTCAACAAAGCAGCAGCCGGATCGGTTTCAAGGGCACGGAAGCCCTTGGCGGCGGTCTTTCCGCAAGCTTCACTTTGGAAAACGGCTTTAGCGCCGATACGGGCGCCCTCGGCAACGGCAGCCGTCTGTTCGGTCGCCAGGCATGGGTTGGCCTCGACGGCGGTTTCGGCTCGGTCAAGCTCGGTCGTCAGTACAGCACTATTTATAACGCACTCAATGCAATCGACCCGTTCGGCGTCAACCAGGCTGGCGATATGCAGCGTGTCTACGCTTACGGCCTTGGCAAACTCGATCCGATCGCCCGTTCCGACAACACCATCACGTACAGCTCGCCGAATTTCGGCGGCTTCAGCGCATCGGTCGGCTACAAGTTCGGCGAAACAGCCGGCGCATTCAATACCAACAGCAGCAAGTTTGCCGGTGTAGGTTATGCCAATGGCCCGCTTAACGTAGTGTTCGCTTATCAGAACACGGACGCTGTCGGATTCACGACAGGCGCAACATCCGCTGGTGGCCTGACGACTTCCGCAGGACTCTCAGTCGCTGCACTGCCGGCTGTTGTCGGTCTGGGTGCCACTACCGCCGATGTGAAGACAGCCTTCCTGGGCGGCACCTATGACTTCGGCGTGGTCAAGGCTCACCTCGGCTTTGGCGACACGAAACTGGAAGCCGTTGGCGACTCGAAAATCCGTAACTACATGGTCGGCGTTACCGCCCCCCTTGGTGCAAACAGCGTTTATGCATCGTGGAACCGCAACGACGTTCGTGACATCCGTGCAGGCACTTCGGATCAGTACGCGATCGGTTATTCGCATCCGATCTCCAAGCGCACTAACTTCTACACATCGATCGGCTACACGAAGAACGATTCCAACGTTCGTCTGAACGCTTCCGGAAACGGTGGAAACGATCGTGAATTCCAGGCAGGTGTCCGTCACCTGTTCTAATGCCTGCATGCGCGTGTAGCGCGCATTGCATGTAGAAATGCCAGTCAGTTGATCTGACTGGCATTTTTTTTACCCGCTTCGTTTGCAAGCTCGCGAGCGAAAGCGCGATTGAACTCCCAAAAAAAGAGGGGATACCTAAAGGTATCCCCTTCCCGCAAAGACGTCGCGCGTGCTGTGGCTTACCTGTTGCTGGTACCCGTACTATAAGCGCCGCTGCCCGATGCGCCCGAATTCACCGAGCCGCTGCCGGATGCCGCCTTGCCGGGATAGGCCGACGCATCGCCGGTCGATGTTATCGGACCCGATTTGTCGTTGGCTCCCGACATAGTGCGGCTGCTCGCCGTGCCGGAGGACTGGCGCTGCATGCCAGATGCGCTACTACCGGAAGAACCGGAATCCGAGGCGCCGCTGGAGGAAGATCCGGTCGCCGGCGCCGCAGTGCCACTGCTATAGGCCCCGCTTCCGGAAGCTCCGGCATCGGTCGAGCCGCTGCCTGCAGCGGCTTTGCCGGGATAAGCAGACGCATCGCCGGGAGCTTGCGAGCGTGTGGAATCGGATTGCGCATGGACGCTTGCACTGCCCAGCATGATCGCTACGGCGGTAAAGCCCATCAGATGCTTCAAAGTCTTGGATTGAGTCATTCTTTCGCTCCTGGTCTGGTTAATGAGACTACATGGCCATGCGTCGCAAATACCATGCCATTCGCTGCAGCAGTTGTGATGTGAATGCGAAATAGAAGGTGTTTGCGAAAGCTGCATCGGGCTTATCGCAAGCAAGCGCCCGATCCGCGCGGCTTCAGTGCCGCCTGCGACGAGCGGTGCATGTTTTCCTCAAACAGGCTGGGCTGTTTCATTCTATAAAGATGCCGTCATCGTCTAATACTTTGCCCTAGTAATTTTTTCTATTAAAAGTAAATTTAGCAAACCGGTTTCCCGGCGCATCGAATGTTGACGCGCCTGAAACATAGATACTTCATGGAATATGATGGCGCTCAATTATTTCAATATCTTCGCCTTCTTCGCCATCGGCATTCTTGCCGCGCTGACTTTCGTCGTACTTTTTGAACCAGGCCTTGCGTACAGGATAGATGTGCCGCTGCCAGCTCCGGACACCGATGATTTTTTCCGCCTGCTCGGTGCGGTCGTCGACGAGCCCGCGCTCGACGTCGCCAACTACGATGTGCTGACCGACGGCGCGGCCTTCTATTCCGCGGAGCTGGAGGCGATACGCAATGCGACAGCGTCGATCCATCTTGAAGCCTATATTTTTCACGTCACTCCCATTGGCAAGCGCTTTCTCGACGCGCTGACCGAACGCGCGGCGCAAGGAATTCAGGTGCGCGTAGTGGTAGATGCGGTAGGCAGCATGCTGACGCCGAACCGCTTTTTCGACGGCCTGCGCGCGGCCGGCGGTCGAGCCGTCTGGTATCACCCGTTTCGCTGGTACACGCTCAAGCGCCTCAATAACCGCACGCATCGCGAGCTTCTCGTCATCGATGGCTTGACCGGGTTCATCGGCGGCGCCGGGATAGCGACGGCATGGTGGGAGGGCGAGAAGGGCCAGAGGCCCTGGCGCGATACGATGTTGCGGGTCGATGGTCCGATCGCCGCCGCGTTGCAAACCGTCTTCATAGAAAACTGGCTGGAAGGGACCGGCGAGATTCTCGCTGGTGAAGGGATATTCCCGGCCTGCAATCGTTATCAGCCGCCGACCTCGGTCGGACAGAAGCTGAGCCTCGTGGTGGCCAGCACGCCATCGGCCGGACGCGCAACCCGCGCGCGTATCCTGTTCCAGATGCTCGTTGCCGCCGCACGGACCAGCATCTGCGTCAATTCACCGTATTTTCTGCCCGACCGGGCGATGAGGCGTGAATTGCTCCGTGCCACCCGGCGCGGCGTGCAGGTCACCGTCATCGTTCCCGGCAAACACAACAACCATCCGATGGCCCGGCGAGCGAGCCGACGCCACTATGGCGAGCTGCTGGCGGGCGGCGTCATCATTCACGAGTACGAGCCGGGAATGATTCACGCAAAGATCATGATCGTCGATGCGATCTGGTCGGTTATTGGCTCGACGAATTTCGACAACCGTTCATTCGGGCTGAATGACGAAGTCAATCTGGCCGTCATGGATAACGATATGGCTACGCGATTGGCGACCGATTTCGCGCTTGATCTGCGATCGAGCCGACGGGTCGATTTCAGCGAATGGGCGCGCCGTCCCGTGACGGAGCGCCTGCTCGCTCTGGCAGGCATTCTGATCGAACGCCACGAATGAAGGACGGTTGCAGCGACACGCCTATTGCGTTCTGAACGACCAGCTGCGCTCGACCGGGACACCGTCCACCGTGCCGGCGAATCGCACCTCATAAGTCGTCTGCGGGGCCAGTATGCCGGTGGGTATGATGGATGCGGCCGAAAGCGGGGTTTCGGAATCGGTCTGATGCGTCAGCAGCCTGACCGGCAGATCCGCGCCGCCGCGCGGGCGTATCGCAAAGGTCTGCACGCCGATCGTGGCCGTGATGTTCGCATGCACGCTCACCGGGTATCCGACCTCGTTGCGATCGGGCACGGGGTCCGGTATTTCGCGATCGCTGAAGAATATGGTCGGGACCAGTTGCTGGTTATCGTACGGGTAGATAACAACTGTGCCGCGCGGAATCCCCGGTGCCAGCCCGTTGGTCGCAAGGTTGGTGGTGAAATAGGTATAGCCGTTGGTGACTGTCGCCGATCCCGTGCCTGCTTCCTTGAACGTTGGTTCGAGTATCGCGTAGCGATGATAGATGGCCGCGATCAGATTTTCGACGGCCCCGAATCCGGACTGCTCCGCGGTGGCTGAAATCACTTCACCGTGGGCATAACTCCTCTGGGTGAAAACATAATTCGCCGCCGCTAGTCTGTCGCCGGGACTCACGCCGGTAAAGCCCGGCCTGCCAGGCGTCTCGATATGCGTGATCGTGTCGTTCAGCTTCTGATAATTGGAATGCGCCTGTGCCGCCGCGTCGATCAAGCCATTGCGCGTCACTGCCGGCAATCCGGTCTGCACTCTCCGGTAATTTATCCAGTTCAATCCATCGACGACGGTATTTCCGGTGAATGCCGGCGCATTGGGATCCTGTAGAGCCTGCTGGGTAGCCGTTTGCGTCAGCGATGAGGAAGATGCCCCGCCGGACGTCTGGTTGGCGTCTGCGGCGTTATCCCCTTCGCCGCCACCGCCGCCGCATGCGGCAAGCAATGCCGTCATCAGCGCTATGGAGCAAGCGGCGGATAACTCTGCCACTGAGCCTCGGACTCGATGCATGAATGTTCCTTGAATGGTGGTTATCGATTCGTGCTTGCGTGATACGTCCATATTTTCCAAATACAAACCGAAATATTATGTAGGCGTCAATTGTATGATCGCAAGCAAATCGCGGGTCGGCTATTCATCAGGACCTTGCGCAGTATCGAATATCCCTAAGAAATAATTCCCGTGGAATACTTGAGCCCGGTCACGTTACTGCGCGGCAATTAATGACAGATACCTATGCGTGGCATATAAATAGAAACGTCCCGGCATGGCCGCGACTGCGCGGATGCGGCGGCAGAACTCCTTTTCTGATAAAGCCCGCTTCATGCGTCTACCCGATTATGCTGTGGAGCAGCTTCATGAAAACCGGTTTGATCAGCTTGTTCGTTCGCTGGACTGTCGTTCTGATCGCGATATCATCGCTTGCAGCCTGTGGCGGCGGTGGCGGCGATCGCGCGGTTGCGAACGTGGTTGATGCAAACCGCCTCGCGGGCGATAACGCATTTACGGCGACGCTGAGCGGAGGACAGGAAGCGCGGCCCACTGCCAGCACGGCGCTCGGTGCGGGCACCCTGATTGTCGACCCGTCCACGCGCCGCTTCACGGCGACCATCGTCACGGCCGGGATGACAGGCACGAGCGCGCATATCCTTGATTCGGCGCTCGGCGTGACAGGCACGGTGATTCATACGCTGAGCGAGACGGCGCCTGGCAGCGGCATCTGGAGTATGCAAGCCACGCTTAGCGAGACGCAACTGAATACCCTGCGCGGCGGCGGTTATTCCTTCAGCGTGCGCAGCAACGCCTTTCCCGAAGGAGAGATCCGGGGTCCGATACTTGCGCGGCTATCGACCGCTGCGGAGAGCGGCGTCAGCGGAACCGGCACCACCGCGGCTGCCACGACGACGGCCACCGTGTTCAAGAACGCCTTGACCGGCACGCAGGTCGTACCCTCTGCTGCAACCGGAGCGAGCGCGATCGGGACCGCCGCCATCGATCACGTGACGAGGACGCTGACGGTTGCCATCAACAGCGCGGACGTCGCGGGCATCGAAGCGCATGTGCACGAGGGGGAACCCGGCATCAACGGTCCCGCGCTGTTCTCGCTGGCGCAGACGTCGCCTGGCAGCGGGATCTGGTTCGCCAGGGTGGTGCTGACCGACGTGCAGCTCGGCGCGCTTCTGGCCGGCAATCTGTACTTCGACATTCATAGCGCGGCGCTCCGGAATGGCGAACTCCGTGGGCAGATCATTCAACTGCACCGAAGAGCGCGCCTGAACGACTGCCGGTTCGGCGGCTTCGGCTTCGATGACTGCTCATTCGATGGCGCCGGATTATTTATCGGATTCGGGCTGGGCGGCGTGGCGCTTGACGACTTTGGCGCCACGGGATTCGACGGCGGCGATGCGGGATTCAATGGTGTCGGAAGTTTTGACGGCGGAGCGGCGCCTGCCGATTCCGGTTTCGGCTCGGACTCCCCTGCGCCGGGATTCTTCTTCTAGCCGGGGCCGATCGACATGTCACGCGTGCTCGTACATGCCTAGCAGATCGATCCGCTTGTCTTCCTTCGAGATATGCAGGATCACTGCATTCCTCAGCTCATGGGCAGGATGGTGCGCGCGGTGCTTCGCATACCAGAACACTTCGGACAATTCTTCGTCCTCGTGCGAGGTTGCCATGAGGGAGCGCTCCTGGGGGATGTCGTCGTAATTGAAAGCCTCGAGATGCGCTTCCTCGACCGATTCAGCCCATGCGGCGCACTCCGGTCCCCAGGCCATGATGTAACGGCAACCGGAAAGCGCCAGCCATCTGCTGACCTCCCACTGCCAGATCTGCGATACCTCGTCCTCGATGACGACGATCGCCTTGAAAGGCTGCGCGTCGCTGATTGCCGGCAGTTCGTTGTCCGACTGCAGGCGGACATATGTTGCGGGGTTATTCTGCATATCGATCATTCACGTGTTGGTGGATTTCAAAAGACTCAGCCCCGATGGCGAACCCAATCGGCAAATGCCTCGTCTTCGAACTGATAACTGCCGCGGTCCATCCGGGTAACGATATTCCTGTCGACCAGCCTGCGCAGCGCATTCTGCGGCGTGGCGGCGGCGACCGGCTTGTCCAGGCCGAGGCTTTCGCCAATGCGGCTGCGCGCCTCGGCCCCCTGCAGGTCGGAAGCACCTTCGGCAATCATCGTCAGCAAAATCTGGTCGGCCGGCAAAAGATCGTTCCATTGCTTTTCAAAGCCCATATCGTTGAATACATGCGCCTTGGTGAAATCCAGGGCGCCGCGCGCGCCTTCAAATGGGTTCGTGAGATAGCGGTCGAGATAGAGCCGGAAGAACAGCGGGGTCTGCTTCAGTTCATCGAAAGCCGCCAGGGCATCCGCCAACGATAAGGGGGTACGCGCTATGCCGGCAACCTTGCTGACCATGGCCGTCACGAATTCCTTTCCGAGAAGCTGGAACGGCTCGAGCGCGGCCCAGTTATAGAAGGGTTCGGACGACCGGCCGAACATCCGCCGCAAGGTGGCTTCGGAACTGCCTGCAAACAGAACCTTGATGCGTTCCTTGCGAATGTCCAGGGCGGCGCGAAGCGCGTGGGCAAATACGGCGTTTTCCGCATTGGCGAGCACCTGCGCTTCATCGATGATGAGAATCACCGTGATCTTCGTCTTGTCGAAAGCCGCCATCACATCCATCAACAAGGTACCGGCCAGCCGGCTTTTTTCCCCGAGTTCAGCCTCGATGCCCGCTTCCATGAAGCCTGTCACTTTTCCGGAAGCCTTGATCTTTTTCAACGGCGTCCTGAGCCGCTCCCACGCCTTGGCGAAGCTCTTGGGCTCGATGGCTTTGTAGAGCGCGGATACCAGGGCGGTGGCGGGATCATCCTTCAGATCCCACAGGTTGACGTAGACGCAGGCATATCCCTTGGCCTCGGCCGCCGGAATGAAATCCTGAATCAGGAATTCGGTCTTGCCCATGCGGCGCCGGGCGAACAATCCGCGCGCGGATGACAGTCCGAGTTCGAAAGATGCCAGGTAAGCCTGCGCCAGTTCGGGGCGGGGAAAATGCCAGTGAGGGGAGGAAGTTTCCATAAGCATTAGGAATCGTTCTTTTATTTACTGATCAGTATTTTATCTACTGATTCATACTGACACAAGCTTTTTGGCGGGTAGGCCGGGAAGAAAAACCGGGTGAAGCTGATCGATTGGGCACGATTTCCCTCCAGCTAGTCGTGGACGGTGGGTGGCCTTTAAGGGCGCAACTGACCTGGATCAAGCTGATTGGCGGTCAAGCTTACTAAGCTC
>JAQGLQ010000051.1 GCA_028292785.1 Noviherbaspirillum sp.
GCAGGAAATAACTCGCCGGGAACACCAGCGCCGGCATGCTCAGCGTGATCAGGGCGGTGACCGAGACCGGCACGTAGCGCAGCGAAGCGATGGTGCAGATCTGCGCCAGAATTCCGGTTACTCCGGTCATAGCGAACAGAAACAGGCCCATGCGATGCGCATCGCGAATGCCGCGTATGCTTTCCTTTACGCCGGAACTGAAGATGATGTGCAGCGCCACGCCGGCGGTCGCGCCCAGCAAGGTGCCGAGTACCGGCTCATGCCAGGTGTGCACGCCGGCGCCGCGCAGGACGTTGCCTACCGCATAGGCAAGCGATCCGGCGATTCCCAGACTGCCGCTGGATTTGGCCACCGACCGCAGGGCGGTGCCGAGTGTGCTCGGCTGTGACGCCGCCGGCGCATGGGCGGCCCCGGCGAGCGAGGCGGTCGCGCCGCTTTTGCGGCTGGCGTACAAGGCGCGCACATCGGTCACGACCAGCAGGCCGAGCACGGCGAGAACCATCCCGGCCATGCGTATCGGCGTCAGGGTCTCGCCCAGGAATATCCAGGCGATGATTGCCGCAAACAGCGGACTGCTGATCTGGTAGACGCTGGCCTTCGCCGGTCCGTAGATGACGGCCGATTCGTAGAAGAACCAGCGTCCGAGAAAGGTCGAAAAGATCCCCGCGAATATGAACAGCACGAAGCCGTTGGTATTCCATTCCAGAGGTTCCGGACGAACCGCCAGTTCGGCGATGAACAGCAGACCGCAGAGAAGCACGTTCATCGAAACGGCGATCAGGAAGCCGAGCGTCAGTTTGGTGTAGGCCGACGCGACCTTCGTCAGGAAGATGGTGGTCGAGAACAGTATCAGGGCCAATACGGCCAGCAGTTCGCCTTTCAGGGAAGAGATCAGGGCTGTCAATTCAGTTTTCCATTCAACGCGGCGGCGAAAATCATTATTTGTCGGTGTGCTCCGCCCGTGTTGAAGCAGGTACACCGGTCTCCTCGACTACTTCGGCGCATCGCTTCTTCGGTGGATGGAAGAAGGACGGCTTGCCCCGCTGCATGCCACGCGGCTTCGCTCTTCGAGGAGGATGCGGAAGTGATCATGTCCTCGATACCACGTGGGGTAATCGGCGCGACATGAAAAGTGGGAACAATGCGGGTGTGCAGCGGGACTTGAAAATCCGTTTGATTATAGCAAAGAGTGTTAATTCTCAATAAAGATTGAGAATCTTGATTTTCCTGTTTATCATCGAAATACTGTCAGATCCGTCAGGTGCTCCCGTGCCCTTTTGACCGGAGCGGATCATCAGGTCCTGATCGGGTTTGCAACACCCACTGGGAGCGCTTTCTCAAGTGGCCCGAGAAGGCACGAGAAGGCACGGAAGGCCCCGTCCAGCATCGATTCGCTCCTTCGGGTACATTGCGTGATCGGTTGCATAAAATAAATACGGAGACATGGCATGGAGAAACGCCAGATAGAACAGTATGGGGATGAGCTCTTCCAGTCCCTCGTCGATCGCAAGACCGTAGCGCCTCTGACTTCCCGCGAGCCCGGCATCACGATCGAGGACGCCTATCACATCCAGCAGCGCATGCTGGCGCGCCGCACGGAAAAGGGGGCGCGCATCGTCGGCAAGAAAATCGGCGTGACCAGCAAGGCGGTGATGGACATGCTCAATGTGCATCAGCCCGATTTCGGCTATCTGCTGGACACCATGATCTACAACGAGGGCGAAGCCATTCCGATGGATACGCTGATCCAGCCCAAGGCCGAAGGCGAGATCGCATTCATTCTCAAGAGCGACCTGAACGGTCCCGGCATCAGCAATGCGGATGTGCTGCGTGCGACCGAATGCGTGATGCCGTGTTTCGAGATCGTCGACTCGCGCATCACCGACTGGAAGATCAAGATCCAGGACACGGTCGCCGACAATGCATCGTGCGGCGTGTTCGTGCTCGGCGACCATGCGACCGATCCGCGCAAGGTGGATCTGACCACTTGCGGCATGGTGCTCGAAAAGAACGGAGAAATCGTCGGCACCGGCGCCGGCGCGGCCGCGCTGGGCAGCCCGGTCAACGCGGTCGCCTGGCTCGCCAACACGCTGGGCCGGCTCGGCATTCCGCTCAAGGCCGGCGAAGTCATCCTGTCCGGTTCGCTGGCCGCGATGTTCCCGGTCAAGGCGGGCGACAATCTGCGGGTTTCCATCGGTGGAATCGGCGGCTGTTCGGTGCGCTTCTTTTAAACATCAGGAGACGGCAATGAAGAAAATCAAGTGCGCCCTGATCGGGCCGGGCAATATCGGCACCGACCTGCTGGCGAAGCTGCAGCGCAGCCCGGTGCTCGATCCGGTATGGATGGTGGGCATCGATCCCCAGTCGGACGGCCTCAAGCGCGCCCGTGAGATGGGCATCAAGACCACGGCCGAAGGCGTCGACGGATTGCTGCCGCATGTGCATGCCGACGGCGTGCAGATCGCCTTCGATGCGACCAGCGCCTATGTCCATGCCGAGAACGCGCGCAAGCTCAATGCGCTCGGCGTACTGATGATCGACCTGACGCCGGCGGCGCTGGGTCCGTACTGCATTCCTCCGGTGAACCTGCGCGAGCATATCGGCAAGGGCGAAATGAACGTGAACATGGTCACCTGCGGCGGTCAGGCCACCATTCCGATGGTCGCGGCGGTGTCGCGCGTGCAGCCGGTGAAATACGGCGAGATCGTGGCCTCGGTGTCGTCGCGCTCGGCTGGTCCGGGAACGCGCAAGAATATCGACGAATTCACGCGGACCACGGCGGGCGCGATCGAGAAGATTGGCGGCGCCGAACGCGGCAAGGCCATCATCATCCTGAATCCGGCCGAACCGTCGATCATCATGCGCGACACCGTGCATTGCCTGACCGAAACCGAGCCCGACCAGGAAAAGATCACCGCGTCGATCCACGACATGATCAGGGAAGTGCAGAAATACGTGCCCGGCTACAAGCTGGTCAACGGCCCGGTATTCGACGGCAACCGCGTTTCGGTATTCCTCGAAGTCGAAGGTCTCGGCGATTATCTGCCGAGGTATGCCGGCAATCTCGACATCATGACGGCCGCCGCCGCGCGCACCGCCGAGATGTTCGCGGAGGAAATCATCAAGGGCACGCTCAAGCTCGAGCCAGTGGCCGCCTGACCGGAGACAAAGCATATGAACCTCAAAGGCACGAAAGTCGTCCTGCACGACAATACGCTGCGCGACGGCATGCATCCGAAGCGCCATCAGATCACCATCGAACAAATGATCGACGTCGCCAAGGGTCTCGACGATGCCGGCATGCCTCTCCTGGAAGTAACCCACGGCGATGGCCTCGGCGGCGGCTCGGTCAATTACGGTTTTTCGCGTCATTCGGACGTCGACTATCTGCGCGCGGTGATTCCCCATCTGAAGCGCACGAAAGTCTCCGCTTTGCTGGTGCCGGGCATCGGTACCGTGGACGATCTGCGCGCCGCGCATGGCTGCGGATTGCATACCGTGCGCGTAGCCACCCATTGCACCGAGGCGGACGTCGGCGAACAGCATATCAAGGTCGCGCGCACGCTGGGCCTCGACACCGTGGGCTTCCTCATGATGGCCCACATGGCGAGCCCGGAAAAGCTGGTCGAGCAGGGCAAGCTGATGGAATCCTACGGCGCGCAATGCGTGTACGTCACCGACTCCGCCGGCTACCTGCTGCCGGACGGCGTCACCGAGCGCGTCGGCGCATTGCGCGCGGCGCTGCGGCCCGAGACCCAGATCGGCTTCCACGGCCATCACAATCTGGCGATGGGCATCGCCAACTCGCTGGCGGCGATCGAGGCCGGCGCGGTGCGCATCGACGGTTCCACCAATGGCCTCGGCGCGGGCGCCGGCAACACGCCGCTCGAAGTGTTCGTCGCGGTGTGCAACCGCATGGGCATCGAAACCGGCGTCGACCTGTACAAGATCATGGACCTCGCGGAAGACGTGGTGCTGCCGATGATGGACCATATGGTGCGCATCGACCGCGACGCGCTGACGCTCGGCTATGCCGGCGTGTATTCCACCTTCCTGCTGTTCGCCAAGCGCGCGGCGGCGAAGTACAAGGTGCCGGCGCGCGACATCCTGGTCGAACTGGGACGGCGCGGCATGGTCGCCGGCCAGGAAGACATGATCGAAGACGCGGCTCTCACGATGGCCAGAGAACGGGGGCTCATCGCATGAAGCTCGATCAAGCCACCATCGCCGCTCTGGCCGAGCAGCTCGAAAGCTGTGAACTCCAGGCCAGAGATACGACCAAGATCACCGATGCCCATCCCGACATGGACTGGGACGATGCTTACGCAATCCAGGGCGAGATCGCGC
>JAQGLQ010000428.1 GCA_028292785.1 Noviherbaspirillum sp.
ACGCCGATCCTGCGCCCCGCCAGGTCCTGCGGACGTTCGATGCCGGCCTTGCGATTGATGTAGATCGCGCTATGGCGGAAGGTGCGCGAGGGGAACGCCGGAATGGCGACGAAATCGATTTCGTTGCGCGCCTTCTTGATCACGAAGGTGGAGAACGACATCTCCGCGCAGTCGAAGTCGCCGCGCAGCATGCGATTGAACGCCTCGAAGGGCTGCAGCGGAATGAACTGCAGGTCGATGCCTTCCGGCGCGACCTTGCCGGTGTACAGGTCTTGCACGCGGTCCGAGACATGCCCGGCGTAACTGAGTTGCAGATTCTTTTTCACGGCGACTCCGGTCAGAGAAAAATCGAAAGCGATTCGAGCCCGAGCACCGTGGTGTCGAGCAGCACCAGGCGGCGCGCGATCTTCCATCGCTCCGCTTCGCGTTTGAGAATATCCTTTCGCTCATAGGTCAGCACCAGCGGCACCGCCGAATCGCCGCGATGGCAAAACGTGGCGACGTTGCTGACGACATCGAGCGCGCCATCCGCCCCCGGCGCAACCCGCACATTGCTCACCATGCGGCGGGTGCGCGTGCGCGGATTTTCCGACCAGGCGTAATCCGAGCCGAGCCGGGCCACGCGCATCTTCAGCGAGCTGTAGTCTTCTTCCATGAAAAAAGCCTTGCTGCTGAAGCCGTCGCCCGCTTTCTTTTCGCGCGTGGTGCGCACGGGAACCCGATAATCGATCGTTGTGCTGAGCAGTTCCAGCCATTCGTTGAATTGCCAGTTGTCGAGCAGCTCCGCCTCGCGATACAGGAAGTTGGTGCATTCGCGTTCGGCCTGCGCCCCGATGCTGTCGTTGTCATTCGGCGTCATGGTTTTCCGTTCAAGTTTTCCGAGTGGATTATTCTGCATGCCGCGCGCTCAATCCTTGGCCGGCATCATGCGGTCGTACCAGGTGCGATGGAACGTGCGCAGTCCCGCTTCGCCCGCGTTCGAGGGAATCGCCACGCCGGGGCCGGGCCAGCCGGCGATCGGTTCGACATCGCCCATGCTGCCCAGGCCCATCTGGTAATTCAGCTTCACATTGTTCACTTCGGCGAAGATGGTCGAGGCCGAACGCGCGATGCCGGGCCATACCGCGACATCGTCCTGCTCGAAACTGCCGGAGGGGCCGAAGCTGCTCATGCCAACCTGGTAAGCGCGGCGCTTATAGCTCTCGGACGCTTCCTTCGGCGCCATGATCCATTGCCAGATCTCGGTCTTGCCCGGACCTTTGGGCTGCCATACGCGCAACGACAGGTAACCGGCCGCGGGCCGGTCCGGGCTGTCGGTCAGGCCGAAATGCAGGAACGAGAAGTTGGGGAATATCGTGCCGTTATGCACCAGCGAACGCCGTGCCAGTTCGTACTGCGCTTCGTTTATCCGACCGGGCGCGGGGCCGAAATGCTTCGTCACTTCCGCCGGATAATCCCAGAAGGCGCTGGCGTCGTCGCCGAGCTGGCGGATGCTGATCGCATGGCCGTCGCACTCATGCACATGCAAGCCGTATTTCTTGCCCGGCGCGCCGGCCGCGGCCGGATTGACGATGTTCACCTCCATCACCGATTTATGCGTCATCTGCGTATGCGAACTGTCGCCGCAAAAGTTTTCGGCGCCCTGTTTCCAGTTGGCGTCGACGATCCAGCGGTGCGGCTCGCCGATGACTTCCATGCCGCCTTCGGACAGCTTGAACTGGATGTCGAGATACCACTTGTACACGCCGACATATTCCTCGAACGGCACGGCATCCGGATCGAGACTGGCGAACACCAGGCCGCAATAGGTGGCGACCTTGGGCGCCGCGAACATGCCCCATTGCGAGATATCGAGCGCGCGATAACCCTGGTTCTTCGCCGGCACGCCGTCGAGCTCGCCGGTGTTCTTGTAGCTCCAGCCGTGGAACGGACAGGTAAAGCCCTTCGCGTTGCCCATCTCGGTACGGCACACCTGCGCGCCGCGGTGGCGGCAGCTGTTGAACAGCACGCGGATCACGCCGTCGTCGCCGCGGATGAAGATGAACGGATCTTCGCCAATGCTACGGGTGGCGAAATCGCCCGGGTTGGGGATTTCGGATTCATGGCCGATGTACACCCAGGAGCGCGCGAAGATGCGGCGCAGCTCCAGGTCGTAGATCTGCTGGTTGTTGAATACCCTCAACGGCAGCAGCCCCTTTTCCAGATCCTCCTCCATGTTGGCAAGAAAATCGGGAACCGCCTTATCCATATTCTCCGGCGACTTCATTTTGTTGCTCCTTCTTCGATTCCTGTCCAGGCGGCTGCGCACGCATCAGGAAATGATGATGTTGACGGTCTTCAGTTGCGTATAGCTGTACAGCTCTTCGATACCTTCTTCGGTGTCGACGCCGCTGTTCTTGTAGCCGCCAAAAGGCACGCCCGCGTAATGCGCGGAACTGCCGTTGATCCAGGTGAAACCGGCTTCGAGCCGGTTGATGGTCTTGAACGCCTTGTTGATGTCCCGCGTCCATACGGCGGCCGTCAATCCGTAGCGGATGTTGTTGGCTGCCTCGATGACCGCTTCCTCGTCCTCCCATTTCAGCACCGACAGCACCGGCCCGAAGATTTCTTCCTGGGCGATCCGGTGGTCGTTTGAAATTCCGGTCAGTACGGTGGGCCGGATGAAATGGCCATTGGCGAATTGCGCGCCGGCCGGCCGGTCGCCCCCGGTAATGCACACGCCGCCCTGCTGCTTGCCGAGCGCGATGTATTTATGCGCCTTGTCGAACTGCGCCTGCGACACCACGCATCCCATTTCGGTGGCCGGGTCGAGCGGATCGCCGATGCGGATCTGCTCGATGCGCTTCTTCAGCTTGTCGACGAATACGTCGTGGATGTCCTTGTGCAGGAACAGCCGGCTGGTGGAACCGCATGACTGGCCCTGCGACCAGTGAAAGTTCATGCCGCGCGCGGCACCTTCGACGGCCTTGTCGATATCCGCGTCGGCATACACGATCATCGGATTCTTCCCGCCGAGTTCGAGACTGACGTGCTTGACCATCACCTCGGCCGCCGAACGCTGGATCAGCTGGCCGGTTTCGACGCTGCCGGTCAAGGCAATGCGCTTGACGCGCGGATGGCGCACCAGTGCGTCGCCTGTAGTGCGGCCGTCGCCGGAGATGATATTGATGACTCCCGGCGGGAAGATGTCCTTTATCAGTTCGCCCATGTAAAGCGGCGACAACGGCGTCTGATCCGGCGCCTTCAGCACCACCGTGTTGCCCATCACGAGCGGTGCTCCGATTTTCGACGCGGCGAACATCAGCGGATGATTGAAGGGAATGATGCGCCCGACCACGCCGTATGGCTCGCGCCGGGTGACGTGCCAGTTCTGCCCGGCGCCGGGAATCGTCTGGCCCTTGACCTCGACCGCCGCGCTGCAGATGTATTCGAGCAGCATGCAGGCCAGGCGCACGTCGCTGACCATCGAGCTTACCGGGCTGCCGAGATCGGCGGCATCGAGCAGCGCGAGGTCGTGCTCGTTCCGCTTCAGCACGTCCATGAACCTGCGCAGCATGCCGATGCGCTCGACCACCGGCGTATCGCGCCATGCCGGGAAAGCCTTCTCGGCGGCCTTCACCGCGCTTTCGACGTCGGTCTTCTGCGCGAACGGTACGTCGGCCAGCTTGGCGCCGGTGGAAGGCGACGAGGTGCTGTAAGTCTCTCCTCCGCCGGCGAGCGTGAGTTCGCCTCCGATGAGCATCTTCCAGGGGCGTCCCGCGAGTTCCGCCACGCGGGCGCGGTTTGAATCGAGTTCGTTAATTGTCATAGTGGCAGTCGATGAAAGGAAACGGGCGCGGCGGACGGCCGCCGCAGGGAAGCGGCCCTCTTACTCCGGTTTGATATTCGCTTCCTTCGCGATTTTCAGATATTTCTCGACGTCGGACTTGATGACCTCGGTCAGGTGTTCGGGCGTGGTGCCTATCGGGTCCAGGCCCTGCGGCACCAGCTTTTCCTTCACTATCTGCGGATCGCGCATGATGCGGTTGATTTCGGTATTGAGGCGGTCGATTATCGGGCGCGGCGTGCCGGCTGGCGCAAGCACGGCATACCAGATGTCGATTTCATAGCCGGGCAGGTTCGCTGCTTCCGCGATGGTCGGCACATCCGGCAGCAGCGGCGTGCGCTTCGCAGGGGCCACCCCGAGCGCCCGCAGCTTGCCGCTCTTGATATGCGGCAGCATCGAATTGACTGCGCTGATCGACACCGAGACTTCATTCGACACCAGGGCCAGCGCGGCGGGCGCCGAACCCTTGTACGGTATGTGGACCATGTCGGTCCCGGTCATCGATTTGAACAGTTCCATGCCGAGATGGTGCGGCGTGCCGAGCCCGCCGCTGGAATAACTAAGGGCGCCCGGCTTCGCGCGAGCGGCGTCGATCACATCTTTCACGGTCTTGAAGGAAGACGCGGCGTTCACGCTCATGACGAAAGGCACCGAGGCGATCAGCGAGACCGGCGCGAAATCCTTCACCGGGTCATAGGGCAGCTTGGTGAAAAAGCTGATGTTGGTCACGTGCGTGTTGGTGGTCATCAGCAGCGTGTAGCCGTCGGCCGCCTGCCGCGCGACATAGTCGGTGCCGATATTGCCGCCGGCGCCGGTCTTGTTTTCGACAATGAACGGCTGGCCCAGCACTTTCTGCAGGCGTTCGGCAAGGATGCGTGCCAGCGCGTCGGTGCCGCCTCCCGGTGCCTGAGGCACCACGATTCTGGTGGTTTGCGTCGGCCAGTTAGCGGTCTGCGCGGCGGCGGATCCGGCCGTGCAAAAACCGACCGACGCAAGCGCGCAGGCAGCAAGGGTTGAATGCAGCTTCATTCCGGTGTCTCCTCGTTGAATTGCAAAAACGCGCATGTTGTGGCGCTTCTTCATTGTCGCGACGTGCCCTCCGCGCCCGGTACGATGCCGGGCGGTCGGGTGCGCTTTGATAGGAATGTAACAGACCGTGCGCCCTAAATCAACATTGATTGTCTTGATTCCAAAATCAAGTAAGTGTAAGTTCGCACTCATGCGGGAAGCCTGCTTGCGTCAGCTCCGGCGCATAACGGATGGCGACAGTCTGCTAAAATCCCGTGCGTGCTGCATGCGCTCTTCCCGGTTCCCGCCGGCCATGCCCAGGAAGGCGGTGCTTTCCCTGTTACTTCACACGCTGAAACCAGACCAGACATGTCCTCCAAACCAGGCCGTCCACGCCGAAATATGCCCGATCGCAAGCAAGACGACGCCGAGGCGAAGGATCCGCTGCTCGTCACCGACACCGCCGGCAAGAACGGCGCCGCGGAGGATGCGCAAAAAGAGGAAATGCTGGATGCGAAGACCGCCGCGCTCATGCTCGGGGTCAAGACGCAGACGCTGTATGCGTATGTGAGCCGCGGCCTGATCCGCACCGCGCCGCGGCGCGGCACCCAGGCCAGCATGTATCACCGCGAGGATGTGGAAGCGCTGCGCGTGAACGGCCGCAGCAGCAATGCTTTCTCGGCCGAACCGTCGGATCGCTTGGTGCGCTGGGGCAGCGGAGCTGCCTTGCAGACCGGCGTCACCTCCATCGATGCGGCCGGACCGCGCTACCGCGGCAAGCTGGCCATCGATCTGGCGAACATGCGGCGGCCGTTCGAAGACTGTGTCGAACTGCTATGGAATGGCGTGCTGCCGTTGCACCGCGTGGTGTGGGAGCCGCCGCATGTGCCCGACTCCTTTTCCGGCTTCAGCGATGCCATCGTCAAGGTGGCGAAGAATACCAGCTCGCGGCAGTTGCTGGCGCTGATCACGGAAGCGTATTCGGCGTCGGTGGGTCGCAATCCGGAGATCGAGCTTCGCGCCCCGGTGCTGGCCGGCCGGCAATTGATCCAGATGCTCGCGCCCAGCCTCGGCCTGCTGCGCGCGCGGCCGCGCTATATGCTCAATCCGAAGGCCGATTCCATCGCTGCGATCGTGGCCGAAAGCGCCGGCGTGCCGCGCAGCGAAGAAGCGATCGATGCGCTGAATTCCTGCCTCATCCTGAGCGCCGACCACGAGTTGGCGCCATCGACCTTCGCGGCGCGCGTCGCCGCGTCCGCCGGCGCCGATATTTTTTCCTGCGTCACCAGCGGGCTCGGCACATTCGAAGGCCCGCTGACCGGCCAGGGCTGCGACGAACCGGAACGGATGCTGCGCGCCGCCCGCTCACCGAAGAATTACGTCGCCCTGCTGAAGGAGCAGATGCGGCGCAAGGAAACGCTGCTGGGGTACAACCATCCGCTTTATCCGGGGGGCGATCCGCGCGCGGCCTACCTGCTGGAACTCGCGCGCAGCATGAACAGCAACAACCCGCTCGCCCGTCTGGTGCTCAACAGTATCGATGCCGCGACCCAGGAACTGGGTACGGTGCCCAGTCTTGCGGTCGGCCTGATCGCCATTTCGGCGGCGCTCGACCTGCCGGAACAATCGCCGGGCGCGCTCATGGCAATCGGCAGGGTGTCGGGATGGATCGCGCATGCGTTCGAACAGCGGCTCGCCGGTTCGCTGATGCGGCCGCGCACGCGGTATATCGGGCCGGCGGATTAGCGCGTTGGGGCCGAGGCTCATTTGCCTCGCCGGAACATGCCCCCTACTTCGACTCCCGCTACCCCGCCCGCGCCAGATTCTTCCCCGACATCGAAGCCATCAGCCGATCCGACGGCCGGCGCGCCACGCCCCAGCGGCACGGCCGCTTCGGGAATGCCGACCAGTAGCGCGCATCCTTCGACTGG